>CAMMKL010000118.1 GCA_946497265.1 uncultured Clostridia bacterium
CGTGAACAGCAGGTTGGGTACATGCCGCAGGGAAAGGCGCGCGCCAAGCTCGTGTCGGACGTAACCGGCAGCCGATTTTAACCCCTTTACCGCTTCCTTGGCTTTTTCCATGCCATCCATTGCACTGATATACACTTTACAGTAAGAAAGATCGTTCGTAAGCTCCACCCGCACGACGCTTACCAGCCCGCCCTGTACGCGTGGGTCTTTGAGTTCCCGCAGAATTGCGGTCAGTTCGCGTTTAATGTCCTCTGCGGTTCGGTCGAACCTATGTCTAGCCATCCCTTCTCCTCCATTATGGAAACCCCCGAATCGGCAATTGCCTACTGCGGGGATTCCGGTCAAAGCTTTGCTTAATCCTTAATTTCTTCCATTATAAAAGCCTCAAAAACATCGCCTTCCTTCAGGTCGCTGAAACGCTCCAGGCCGATGCCGCACTCGTAGCCCTGGGCAACCTCTTTTACGTCGTCTTTAAAGCGCCGCAGGGACGACATCTTATCCTCGGCGATCACAATGCCGTCGCGCACCACGCGGATTTGCGCGTTACGCGCCACCTTTCCGTTTAGCACATAGCTGCCGGCAATCGCACCCACGCCCGTGATCTTATAAACCTGGCGGCATTCGGCGCGGCCCAGGACGGTTTCGCGGAATTTAGGCTCCAGCATGCCCTTCATAGCGGCTTCTATTTCCTCGATGCAGTCGTAGATCACGCGGTACAGGCGCATATCCACGCCGTCGCGTTTGGCGTTTTCCTCTGCGACCGGATCGGGCCGGACATTAAAGCCTACAATGATTGCGTTGGATGCATTGGCCAGCATCACGTCGGATTCGCTGACAGCCCCCACGCCGCCGTGGATCACGTGGACGCGCACCTCGTCGTTAGACAGCTTCAGCAAAGACTGGCGGACCGCCTCCACCGAGCCCTGTACGTCGGCCTTTACAATGATCTTCAGCTCCTTGACCTCCCCCTGCTGCATCTGGTCGAAGAGGTTGTCTAGGGTTACCTTGGTCTGGGCATTAAACTGCTCTTCCTTTATGGCGTTGCGCCGCTGTTCCACCAACTCGCGGGCAAGCCGTTCGTCGGAAACACAGTTGAAAACATCGCCGCCTGAGGGCACGTCGTCCAAACCGGTGATCTCCACCGGCACCGAGGGGCCTGCCTGCCGCACCCGTTCACCGCGGTCGTTCATCATGGCGCGCACACGGCCCACTGTAGTGCCTGCAACAATAATATCCCCAACACTCAGGGTTCCATTCTGCACCAGCATTGTGGCAATCGGGCCGCGGCCCTTATCAAGCCTGGCCTCAATCACCGTGCCTTTTCCGGCGCGGTCCGGGTTGGCTTTGAGTTCTTTCATATCGGCGATCAGAATGACCATCTCCAACAGGTCGTCGATGCCTTCTTTGGTCACAGCGGATACCGGGATGCAGGGGATGTCTCCCCCCCATTCCTCCGGAACCAATTCATATTCCGTCAACTGCTGCTTCACTTTTTCCGGATCGGCCTGCGGCTTATCCATCTTATTGATGGCAACAATAATGGAAACGCCCGCCGCCTTGGCATGGTTGATGGCTTCGACCGTCTGCGGCATGATGCCGTCGTCGGCAGCTACTACCAAAATGGCGATATCAGTCACCTGCGCGCCTCTGGCACGCATAGTGGTAAATGCCTCATGGCCGGGGGTATCCAGGAATGTAATTTCCCGGTCACCAATATTCACGCGATAAGCGCCGATGTGCTGGGTGATGCCGCCGGCCTCGCCTGCTGTGACATGGGCGTTACGGATAGAATCAAGCAAAGAGGTTTTTCCATGGTCTACGTGGCCCATTACCACTACAACGGGGGCACGGGGCACCAGGTTGTCGTCTTCGTCCTCGCTGTCGTCAATGATGCGGTCTTCAATGGTCACTACGACTTCCTTTTCCACCTTGGCGTGGAATTCCATAGCCACCAGGGAGGCGGTGTCAAAATCAATCGTATCGTTCACCGTGCACATGCTGCCCATCATCATCAGCTTTTTGATGACTTCAGCGGCCGTCGCTTTCAAACGGCTGGCAAGCTCTCCTACCGTAATTTCATCGGGAATGGTAACGGTAATCGGTTTGGCCTTGCGCTCAAGCGCGATACGGCGCAGGCGTTCGGCTTCGGTTTCTTTTCGGGAGTTGCG
Source organism: uncultured Clostridia bacterium (assembly GCA_946497265.1). Classification (GTDB taxonomy): domain Bacteria; phylum Bacillota; class Clostridia; order Oscillospirales; family Acutalibacteraceae; genus CAMMKL01. The sequence continues at coordinate 2,169 of CAMMKL010000118.1, forward strand.
CGGCTTGCCGCGCTGCTGGGAACGCTGGGTAATCTTTTGCTTTTTGCTGGTATTCATACCGCTTTTCATCTTTTCAGATGCAAGGCGGTCGTATTTTTCGTTGTATTTATCGATATTAACGTTAGCAGAGCGGGTATCGATCACACGGCCCTGCGGCTTGGTAACGGCATTGCTCTGCACCGCTTCGGTCTGTACGGCTGCAGGCTGCTGCGGCTGCGCTTTCCTCTCCTGCTGGCGTTTGGGCGGCTGCTTCTGGGCGTTGCCGCGTGCGTTCTGCTGCTGGCGGCCGGCGGGGCGGGCGTTTGCGTTCCGTTGAGCCGGGACGTTTTGTTTGGCAGCAGGCTTTGCTTCCTTCTTGGCAGGTTCGGCAGCCTTTTCCGGAGCAGCCGGTTTGGGCTCTTCTACCCGCTCAACGGCAGTTTCCTGTTCGGTTCTGCGTTTTTCCGCCTGGGCAAAGTACTCATCGAAATTCGGCAGCTCGCGTGCCTGAGTATAATGCTCAAAGACAACGTCCAATTCTTCTTCCGTCAAGGCCGTCATGTGTTTTTTAACATCGCCGAAATGTTTTTCCAAAAGGTCCACAATTTCTTTGCTTGGAACATTTAAGTCCTTGGCCACTTCATGTACCCTGTATTTAATCATCATAATAACTTTTCCTCCCTGTTCGTCGTAATCAGCATGCGTGCTTTTTGGGCAAAACCAGCGTCACAGACGCTGATCACACCACTTCGTTTGGCACCGAGCGCCGCACTGACCTCATCCATCGTATACGCTGTCCGGCACACGGCTGTACCGCATGCACGCGCTGCCCTCCCTATGTTTTCCACCGTACGGGGAGAGAGATCCGACGCAAGCAAAACCAGCTCCGAGGAACCATCCTGAAGGGAACCGGCAGCCGCATCGTATCCGATCGCAAGCCTTCCGGCGCGCCGTGCAAGCCCCAAGAGGGACAGCAGCCTATTATTCATTTGATGTCAATTCCTCCTCCATCTGGTCATATACTTCAGCGGGAATCCGGCAGGAGAAGGCGCGTTCAAACTTTCTTGCCTTACGCGCCGCCTTTAGGCAGGCAGGATTTTTGCATACGTAGGCGCCCCGGCCCGGCTTGCGCCCGGTAAGATCCAGCGATACCCCTCCGTGTGCGGTTATTTCGCCGTTTTCATCCTTGACATCGGGAGCCTTTACTACGCGGACCAGTTCCTTTTTGGGTTTCATCTCTCCACAGCCGGTGCACATCCGCATCGGTACTCGTTTTTGCCGCATGCATCATTCCGCCTTCCAACAGGGACGGTTGCCCGTCCGGAATCAAATAAGTATTAGCTGATAGGTTTCGAAAAGCCACAAGCCGATACCGGGTTATCCGTTTCGGCACGGCTTTGCGGAGATTAATCGTCCGTCTCTTCGGCGGTGTGCTCAGCGGCATCCTCCGCCTGCGCCTGGGGGCCTTTATAGAAGCCGCTTTCCGGCTTGATGTCGATCTTCCATCCGGTCAATTTAGCCGCTAGCCTAGCGTTTTGGCCTTTATTGCCAATGGCAAGCGACAACTGGTTATCCGGCACGGTAACATGGCAGGAGCGCCCGCCCTCCGGATCGACTTCTACACTAAGGACGTCGGCCGGGGAAAGGGACGATGCGATGAATTTTACCGGATCCTCGCTGTACTCTACAATATCAATCTTTTCTCCGCCCAGCTCGTTGACCACCGCACCTACGCGCGCGCCGCGCGGCCCGATACAGGCGCCCACCGCGTCTACATCCGGGTTGCGGCTGAACACCGCCAGCTTTGTACGGGAACCGGCCTCGCGGGAAACCGATTTAACCTCCACAGTACCGTCGTAAATTTCGGGCACTTCGGCCTCGAATAAACGCTTGACAAAGTCGGGATGGGTACGGGAAATGATGGCGCGCGGGCCTTTTTCCCCTTCCTTTACGTCTACCACATACACTTTGATGTGGTCGCCTTCCTTCAGCTCCTCACCGCCTACCTGCTCGCTGCGGGGCAGCACCGCTTCTGCTTTGCCTATGATCAGCGTCGCCGCTCCTGTTTTGGGATCGATGCGTTCCACCAAGGCGGAAACCAGTTCCTGATGGCGGCTTTGGAATTCCTGCATCACCTGGCCGCGTTCCCCGTCGCGGATGCCCTGGCGGATGATGTTACGGGCGGTCTGCGCCGCAATGCGCCCAAATTCCTTGGTATTCAGGCGCACGCCTACCTTTTCGCCCACGGCGGCGTTTGGGTCGATCTCCCGGGCTTTGAGCAGGGAGATCTCACGGCCTTTGTCCTGCACGTCTTCCACAACAGTCTTACGTAGGAATACATCAAACTGCCCTTTGTCGGGATCCATATTGATGATTGCATCCTCGTTGCCGTTGTAGCTGTTCTTGCAGGCGGTCAGGATGGCTTTCCTAATCTTATCCAGCATGAAATCCACCGGGATTCCTCTCTCTTTTTCCAGCAGCGCCAGGGCCTCAAAAACTTCGGTGTTCATTCGTCTATTCCTCCAAAATCTTCGTCAAAATCATCCAGTTTTACGAATACGGTATCCTTTTTGGGAATGGCGGCCTCCTCATCCTCCGCCAGGCGGAGGCGAACCATGCCGTCCTCCGTCAGACCAAGCAGAAGCCCGCTTATGTCCTTGCGCCCGTCCGCAAGCGGGCGGATCAGGCGGACGTTGACCGGCCACCCTTCGAACTGCTCAAAGTGCTCCGGCCTGACGAGTTCGCGCTCCAATCCTGGAGAACAGACCTCCAGGCAGTAGCTCTGTTCAATGGCGTCCAGGTCGTCGAGCGGCTTGTCAACCGCCCGGCTCATCGCTTCGCAGTCTTCAATGGTCACGCCTTCGGGCTTATCAATAAAGATGCGCAGAAACCAGCCGGTCCCTTCCTTGACAAAGCGCACATCCCACAGGGCAAGACCCAACCCTTCGGCAATGGGTTTGGCAAGCTCCCATACCCTGCCGACGGTGCTGCCCCCTTTTCTCTTATTTGCCATACGTTCACCCCATACATAAACAAAAGAGCGGGTCGCCCCACTCTTTCATCCTACACTTTTTATACTGTCAGTATGATACCACAATCGTTCGGAAAATTCAAGAGAATTTTTCCACCATCCGTTCGCCAGCCTTCTCCCCCATAATTGGTGATAGTGAACGAGAAATACGCTTTTAAAACTATTCCTCCATCTGCTTCCCCAAAAAAGCCGCCGCCGTCTGCGCAAGCTTTACCTCGGTGTCGCCCGGCATGGCGCCGTTCTCCCCCATCAGCATGGTGACCGCGCCCGTAACATCGCCGGCCGCCAATATGGGGCAGGCCACCGCCGCCCGCCCGTCGATCCCTTCTACCGGGATCAGGCTGTTGGTCTCCCCTCTGCGGGCAAAATAACCCCGCCTTGTCTCCATCAGCTCTTCCATTAAGGGGGTAATACGCCTCTCCAGATACTCCTTTTTCGAAACGCCGGCCGCCGCTATCACATGGTCGCGGTCGCAAACCAGAGTGGGCAGGGCGGCGCTGCGGGCGAGCACGTCGGCAAACTGGCCTGCAAACGGGGACATTTCCCCAACCGGGGAATACTTTTTAAAAATGACCTCTCCATCAATGTCGGTATATATTTCCAGAGGATCGCCCTCCCGGATGCGAAGGGTACGGCGGATTTCCTTAGGGATTACCACACGCCCCAGATCGTCAATTCTTCTTACAATTCCGGTTGCTTTCATCTATACAAATTCCTTTCTTTAAAAAATAATACGGGCGATGCTTATGGCAAGTTCTGCCCGCTAACATTTTCTAAAGTAGTGTTTGCATGATCTATTTTTTTATACTACAGCCCCTGCAAAGAAACAAATCTTTCAACGGCTTCTTTCTCTTGCAACCCAGCAGGCAAATCTGATTTTGACATGTGCATTTTCTTACATATTGTTTACAAATATTAAAATCAAAGGACACAGGTTGAAAAAACGGAAAAAAACGTTTATCATAAAATCTATAAACGATCGTGGAAGGTTTCCTTCCTGGCATCAGGAAAAGGATGTGTGAAACCGTGCTGCAAACATCGCAAAAAATTATCAATGAAATCCGCAAAGTTGTCATCGGAAAAGACCTGGTGGTCGCCAAGGTCTTCATGGCCATGCTGGCGAAGGGGCATATTCTGATTGAAGATATTCCCGGCGTAGGCAAAACCACCCTGGCGCTCGCATTTTCCCGCGTTTTGGCGCTTGACTATAAGCGCGTCCAATTCACGCCGGACACCATGCCTTCGGATGTGACGGGATTTTCGGTATACAACAAACAGACCGGGCAGTTTGACTATAAGCCCGGGGCCGCCATGTGCAACCTGTTCCTCGCGGATGAAATCAACCGGACCTCAACCAAAACCCAAGCCGCCTTGCTGGAAGTGATGGAGGAAGGAGGCGTTACGGTGGACGGCGTTACCCATACCGTCCCCCAGCCTTACACCGTGATCGCCACGCAGAACCCCATCGGTTCGGCGGGTACGCAGCTTTTGCCGGAATCCCAGCTTGACCGCTTCATGATCTGCCTAACGATGGGATACCCGGATTTAGCGAGTGAAATCAATATCCTTAAAGGGCGGCACAATACGGACCCCCTGCAGCACCTTTCCCCCATTGCTGCC
>CAMMKL010000119.1 GCA_946497265.1 uncultured Clostridia bacterium
AACCTGTGACCCCCTGCTTGTAAGGCAGGTGCTCTCCCAGCTGAGCTATGCTCCCAACTCAATGCCGCATCAGCGGCGAGTTATATGATACTACATCCGCGCTTGAATGTCAACAGGAAAATCAATTTTTTGCCAGAAAAAATTGATTTCCTCCCTTAATTGCCCCAAATTGGCAACACGCCGGTAATGGCCCCAGTGCTTTGGAAACAGATTTTTATAATCCGGAGTGGTAAAACGGTCGTCAATCAGGAGTATAACGCCGCAATCTTCCGGCCCCCGAATCACACGGCCGGCCGCTTGCAATACCTTATTCATTCCGGGAAACCGATAGGCATAATCAAAACCAGAACCTCCATTTGCCTGGTTATAATAATCACGAAGCAGATCCTGTTCCCGGTTTATCTGCGGCAAGCCGACACCTACCACAATGCTGCCGATCAGCCGCTTTCCTTTCAGATCGATCCCCTCCGAGAAAAGGCCGCCCAAAACGCAGAACCCCACGAGCGTTTCCTCTTCCCGCTCCTGAAACCGGGAGAGAAACATTTCCCGTTCGGCCTCTTCCATATCCGAAGTTTGTACCGCTACCGGAACCTCCGGATGCTGTAACCGAAACCTCTCGCTCACCATATACATATAGCGATAGGAAGGGAAATATACCATATAATTGCCCTGTTTCCCGGAGATTGTGGTGTGTATATAATCCGAAAGGATTTGGACGCTTTCTTCCCTGGCCCGGTAACGGGTATTCACCTGGTCCGCGATCAGCAAACAGCAGCGCTGCTGTGAAAAAGGAGATTCCATCTGGCGGTAATAGCACCGATCCCCGCCGCCTAGCACCCGCGCAAAATAGCCCAGCGGTGTCAGAGTGGCCGAAAAAAATACCGTAGCTTTTCCATAGGCGGTTGCCTTTGCAAGTAGTCTGGCAGGGTCCAGACAAAGCTGCTTTACCTTCACCTCATTTCGGAAGGTTTCCACCGTCGTGGTATAACATCCATCGTACAGGTCGGCTATTTTCAGATAAGACAGCACCGCAAAATAAACGTCCAGAACTTCCTGCCCTTCTGTCGGGGCCCGATGCCTCTTCAGCCATTCCTCACAACAGGAAGAAAGGGCCGTAAGCCGGGCGTTCCACTCCTCCAGCGCCTCATTGCTCACCATAAAATGTTCTTCCCCACATTTCTTTCGAAGGGAAACCATAAAAGCGTTCACCCTTTGCAGAGCGCCGCGCAAAGCTTTTTCTTCTTTCCCCAGGTTCTTTTTCAGTGTCAAAAAAGACGACTTCAAAAGCTCGGCAGAATACATAGCACGTGCCCGATCCACCAAATTGTGCGCTTCATCAACCAAAAAAACATATGCGCCGCCAGTCTCCGAAAAAAAGCGTTTTAAAGAAGCTGTGGGGTCAAACAAATAATTATAATCGCAAACAATACAATCGCACCACACGGATAGATCCAAAGATAGCTCAAACGGGCATACCCGTTCCTGACGCGCGATCAACTCGATCACCTCACGGGTAAAATCCTCATACCGCTCCAAAGCCGTGAGCAACGCCTCGTTGATACGGTCAAAATGCCCGTCCGCATAAGGGCATGCTTCCGGGTTACAGTTGCGTTTCTCAAGAAAACAAATTTTATCCTTAGCCGTCAAGGTCACGGATTTCAAACATAACGGCTGGTTCCGCAACTGCCGGAGTGCTTCCTCCGCAGCCCGACGGGTTACGGTTTTGGCCGTTAGGTAAAAAACTTTTTCCGCTTTTCCTTCCCCTATGGCTTTTATGGAGGGAAACAGGGTGGACATAGTTTTTCCAATTCCCGTGGGCGCCTGGCAAAACAGTTTACCTTTGGAAGCAATGGTGCGGTATACCGCCTCAGCCAATTCCCTTTGCCCTGCACGGTAGGATGCAAATGGAAAGCGCAACTCCCGAATGGAGGTGTCCCGTTTCTGTTTCCATTCAGTCTCCCAATCCGCCCAAATTTTATATTGCTGAAGCAGCGATTCGAAAAAAACCTTCAGCTCCCCAATGGAAAAGGTTCGATAAAAGTGTTTGATCCCATCGCTTTCCACCTGATAATAAGTCAAGCGAACCGCTATTGCCGACAAACCCTTCTGAACGGCATAAAAATAGGCATAACACATCGCTTGCGCCCAATGCATACGATTGTATTCCTCGGTGATTTCCTCTAAAGGCGCTAAGGTGGTTTTGATCTCGTCGATCGTCACACATCCGTTTCCATCGGTGTATATCCCGTCGGCACGGCCTTCCACTGTAAAGGAAACCCCTTCCCATTCGCAGGTCATAGAAAGAAACACCTCCGGCAGATACCCTTCCCCTTCGGCTTTTTGCAGTTTGCGGTGTATACGCGCGCCTTCCTGCGCCCGCTCCAGCCCGCCGTAGCGGTTATCAATGCTACCCCCGCGCAGAATGAATTCAACCAGCTGCCGTACTGGTACTTTCACCGAGCCTTCCAATTGCCTCTCCTTTCCCGCAATGGTTATTGCGTTTGGATAATAACAACAATAGCAATGTTACATCTCCATCAAACCCATTCGACCACTGTAATCACAAAAGGCCAACATTTCCTATGTTATCCTGAAAGCATCTCTGCTTGCAAAAAATCAATAATAAAAAACTTTGAAAACAAGGCGTCAAGTTTTTATCCACGTTTTTCAAAAGCCAAGGCAGAGAACAGAACCAAACAACCCAGTGCATGCCCTGATTGTGAGGGGAGCAGAGGGTTTCCCCTCCTCTTCCAACTTGTGCAATTTAATAATCAAGATTGCCTTTATCAATAGTCTGAGAGGTTAACCTATTAGCGTCTTTTCCTGTGCGTCATACAGCAGGTCGTCCACTTGTGGGACTGTCAAATGATGATGAAAACCAAAAATCAAAATCGCATCCCGTTTTGCTTTGGGGTACAGCTTGGATTTTCCTGCACAATAAAGCAGCCGATTGGTTTCTTCCAACGATAGTTGTGCGGCGTAAGCAATGCACAACCATTTGTCTCGTTCCCCATTTTTACGGCCGGACAAAATCTGATAAGCATATATCGGATCCAGCCCGCAGTTCTTAACAACCTCTTTCTTTGTTATCCCCTTTTGCAGCATTTGCTTGTTCAGATATACCTGGGCCGATAGGTCGATAAAGCAATCTTTGTTCTTTTCAATAAAGACATTGATGTCCTTACATTCCTTCAATTCGTTTTCAAATTTGCCGGTAGAATTTTCCCGCATTCCTTTACCCCTCTGAAGATCTTGTTTTCTTTCCCGAATTCCTCTATACTGTGTATGGTAACACGGCAATGAAAAAAAGACAAGTGGATTGGATAGGAAGAAAGCATTGGTTGATTTTGACTGGGAAAAGTATATTACGCTTCAAACGTTATCGGAAGACTCCCGATCTAAAGTAGAACTGGTCCGACAGGGAGACAGCGGTAGCCTTTTCATAAAAAAAACGCTCTATGCTTCCGATACTCCTTACCGGTTGTTACAATATCATAGAATACCGGGTATCCCGCATATTTTTGCTTTGGATAGACAGGAAGGTAAAACGGTCTTATTGGAAGAATATGTTAAAGGGGAAACCCTTCACCAAAGGCTGGAATCCTATGGAACGGTGGATGATTGTACCGCTGCCAAATGGCTATTGCAATTATGTTTTATTTTACAGGGGGTACACCGGCTACATATTATACACCGCGATATCAAACCCTCTAATATCTTAATTACACCGGAGCAAAAGCTTTACTTGATAGATTTCGACGCCTCCCGAGTTTACGAACCTGGAAAATCCACGGATACCGTCTGCCTGGGTACAAAAGGATATGCTGCTCCGGAACAATACGGCTATGCACAAACCGACGCGCGAACCGACCTTTATTCCATGGGTGTGCTCTTTAATCAACTGCTCACAGGAAAATTTCCGGAAGAGCAGATCTATACCGGAAAACTGGGGCAAATCATTCAAGGCTGTATCCCTATGGATCCCAACCAACGTTTTCAGAGCGCCGAGCAGGTAATTCAATTATGGAGATTGCAATATCCGGATATGTTCAGCCCACCGGTAGCCAGCCGACCTACCAGTTTATCTTATCAGCCTCCTGTAACTCCCTCCAAGAACAGATTCCTCTCTGCTATTCTCTGTGGCCTGCTCGTTGGATTATTGGCTTGGCTCGATTTTCAACATTCCTATTTTTCCTCTTTCCGTGACCAGCTGATCACTTTTGTGCAACATCTATTTTTGCTGCTTCCCCCAGTTGGCTTTGCCAGTGACCTTTTCCACTTGCGAACCCGTCCCATCCTTCCTTATTTTCGAAAACGACCCCATAAATGGGTGTATGCTTTTCTCTTTTTTCTACTTTGGTTTATCACCTTGCTGGTTGTATGCTCCGTATGCTTTCTGCTTTTCACCCCGGAAGCCCAGCAATACCTGAAAACGTTGTAATTATGCTGACAGCATATGACTTTTCCTTTCCTTTTTGTTATAATACTGAAAAGTCTAAAATTATAATGAAACGAGGTTTTTATCATGAAAAGAATGATAGTCGTTGGATTGTGTTTGGCTTTGGCAGCCGCCGCTGCGGGCTGCAGCACTTCCGATTCCTCCAGTCAGGGGGTTCCGGGAACAGTTGCTTCCGGCGAACAAAATTCCGGCCAAACAGGAGAAACCGCTTATGGAAAGGGTGAAACCGCAGAGATAGAGGGGGTAAAGGTTACTCTTCTGGACGTTACAGAAAATACAGGCAGCGAATATTTAAAACCAAAAGAAGGAAACGTGTTTTTACTGTGTGAATTTGAGATTGATAACCAATCGTCCGATGAAGTAGCCGTAAGCACTGCCCTTTCATTCGAATGCTATGTAGATGACGTAAAAACTACCCTTAGTATTTCTGCTCTGTCAAGCAAAGAGGACAAAGAGCAGCTTGACGGTACTGTTGCCGCTGGCAAAAAAATGGTCGGCGTAGTGGGTTACGAGGTCAGCGAAGATTGGAAAGATCTCTCCTTGTCATTTAAGCCTGATGTTCTCAGCACAGATAAGCTTATTTTCGAAACCAGTAAAGAATAATCATTAAATGACGTCGATATCTTGTACGGGCGCCTTCTGATAAAGAGGCGCCTCTTTTCTTTTGAATAAAGTGTTGTTATTGACCCCCAGTTGAACTGGGGGTTTTCTCTTGCCTTTTCGCGCCAAACAAAAAGGCTCCCCTGTCTCAATATCATGAAACAGGGGAGCCTTTATTGGTTTTTTCCGATTAACGGATCAAGGATAAAAAGTAGAATTACTTCTGCTTCTTCTTAAGCATCAGGATAGCACCCGCTGCTGCGACAGCCAGAACAGAGAGCGCTGCAACCGGGGCTGCGTCTCCCGTTGTAATAGGCTTATCGCCGGAAGAAGATCCGCCGCTGTCTTTCAGCTCCAATGCGTTGATGGCAGCGCCCAGCTTACGGGCAACTTCCTGAATCTTGCCATTGTAGCTTTCATCCAGATCCTGAGCCAGCAGCGCTTCGGCTTCCGCCTTAGCGGCCAGTACCGCAGCTACGCTTTCATCGGTATACTTGCTCAGGTCATACTGTTGCAGCTTATCAAGCCACTCTTCCAGAGAATCCTTATCCGCACGCAGGCGAAGCTTGCTCATCGCATCCAACAATGCCTTTTCCGCCGCATCCACTTCTGCTTGTGTGGCGTTTGCATCGTTGTATACAGTAATCGCTTCTTCCAAAGCTGCTCTGAAGACATCCTTGCCATCGTCTACATACTTGTCAAGATCGTAGCTTTCAGCCAAGTCGATCGCATCCTTCAATCTTGTACGATCTACCTCAGGAGCTTCCACCAGGCCCGCAATCGCATCGGTAATGGCCTTTGCGGCTGCGTCTACTTGTTCTTGGGTAGCAGTTTCAGGCAGGTTCTTTCCGGCTTCTACTGCATCGGCCAGTACCTTCCAGGATTCCGCAGTGTAATCGCTCTCGTTGAGCTTCGCGGCTTCTGCCAGCGCTGCTTCGAGTGCGCTCCAGTCTACCGGCGGAATTGCTTCTTCCAAAGCCGCAATCGCATCGGTGATAGCCTTTGCAGCTGCGTCTACTTGTTCTTGGGTAGCAGTTTCGGGCAGGTTCTTACCAGCTTCTACTGCGTCGGCCAGTACCTTCCAGGATTCCGCAGTGTAATCGCTCTCGTTGAGCTTTGCGGCTTCTGCCAGCGCTGCTTCGAGTGCGCTCCAGTCTACCGGCGGAATCGCTTCTACCAGACCCGCAATCGCGTCTTTGATTGCCTGAGTAGCTTCATCAATGACAGACTGCAGGGAACCTTCGCCATCTACGATCGCCTGACCTGCGGCCACTGCGTCAGCGAGCACCTTCCAGGATTCGGGCGTATAGTCGGTTTCGTTCAAAGCATTCGCCTCTGCAATGGCAGCTTCCAGTTCAGTGGTGTCGCCCTTGACAAAGTCGAGACCTTGGATGGCAAGAAGCAAAGCATCCCATGCTTCGTCTACTTCGTCCTGCGTTGCGTCAGGATCGTTGTAAACTGCCAACGCATAGTTGTAAATCTTCATGAACATTTCCTTGGCTTCCGGAATAAGCTTGTCAACATCACCATTGTCGATATGGCCCTTAGCGATGGACAGAATGTATTCCAGCGTACCCTTATCTACCGTGTCGGCTTCATCCAGGATGGTGATGCCGGCGTCGGCACTTTCTGCAGTTACCTCAACCGCAACAGTCTTAGTCGCGTAACCGGACTTGGAAATCATTACGGTATAGGAACCGTACGGAATGCTCTTGAAGTGGGAATCGCC
>CAMMKL010000120.1 GCA_946497265.1 uncultured Clostridia bacterium
TCCCCTTCATAAACGCTGATGGTTATCATAGTAAGACGATTGCTTATTCTATTTATCGACGCCCTCATCACCGCCGACCGTACGGAACAGCTTAGGTTATCCATGGAACAGGAATAGGGTGAGAAGATGAAAACAGAGTTGCTGCCGCCCACGGAACAGGGGATCGCGCGTGCCGGTGAGATCCTGCGGGCAGGCGGTTTGGTGGGTATCCCCACCGAAACGGTGTACGGCTTGGCCGCAGACGCTTTGAACGGCGAGGCGGTCGCCGGCATTTTTAAAGCCAAGGGGCGCCCACAGGACAATCCCCTGATCGTACACATTTGTGCATTGGAGCAAATAACACCTCTTGTTTCTTCCGTGCCCGCTTCCGCCCGCGCCTTGGCGGAGGCCTTTTGGCCTGGGCCGCTTACGATGGTGCTGCCCAAAGCGGCGTGCATTCCAGACGAAACCAGCGCAGGGCTTGCTACCGTGGCGGTGCGCTTCCCTTCCCATCCGGTGGCGCGGGCCGTGATTCAAGCGGCGGGCACGCCGCTTGCGGCCCCTTCCGCCAACCTTTCCGGCAGCCCCAGCCCAACAACCGCCCAGCATGTGCTGCATGATATGCAGGGGCGGATCCCCGCGATTGTAGACGGCGGCCCCTGCCAGGTAGGGGTAGAATCCACCGTTGTGACGCTCGCTACCGAAAAGCCGCGCCTGTTGCGCCCCGGCGGCGTCACGCTGGAGCAACTTAGGGCCGTAATCGGCGAGGTGGAAGTAGACCCCGCAGTGCTGCATCAGCTTAAAGAAGGGGAAAAGGCGGCTTCCCCCGGCATGAAATACAAACATTATTCCCCCAAAGCACATGTTGTGATCGTGGAGGGGAATACCAAACAGTATACGGATTATGTAAACGCCCGGGCGGGAGAGGGAGTATACGCCCTCTGCTACGATGGGGAAGAATCAAATCTTAGCATACCTGCGATTCCTTATGGCGCGGAGCTTGACTACACCGCACAGGCGCGCCGTCTGTTTGAAGCCCTGCGGGAATTGGATGAAATGGGTGCGCGCCAGGTGTATGCCCGCTGCCCCCGGCCGGAAGGCGTCGGGATGGCGGTATATAACCGCCTGATCCGCGCGGCGGGATTTGAGGTCATCCGGTTAAAACCGTTTATCCTCGGGCTGACCGGGCCCACTGGGGCTGGGAAAAGTACGGCTGCGGAGGGTATGCGTGCAAGTGGCTGTGCCGTAATCGACGCGGACGAATTGGCGCGAAAAGTAGTAAAACCCGGTTCGCCGGCGCTTTCAGAGCTCGCCGCCGCTTTCGGGCCGGGTATCCTGGATGGCGCTGGGACGCTCAACCGGGCATTGCTTGCACAAAGGGCGTTTTCCAGCCCGGGAGAAACGCAACGCCTAAACGCGATTACCCATCCCTATATCATACGCCTGACGGAAGAGGAAATCCGGCGACTGACGGAGGAAGGCGTTTCCCTGATCGTCCTGGATGCACCGCTTTTATACGAAAGCGGGATGGATCGCCTCTGCGACGCGGTGGCGGCGGTCATCGCTCCTAAAGAGATCCGGCTGGCACGCATCATGCAGCGCGACGGGATTTCCCGGGAAAACGCATTGTTGCGTATGAAAGCTCAAAACGAGGATGAATTCTATTCCGCCCGCGCCCGGTATGTATTGTGCGCGGATACCAACCGGCAGGACTTATACCGGCAGGCGGGAGAACTTGCAGATAAACTGCGGGAGGAACAAAATGGAACGCACCCATAAAAAACGGCGCCGGCCCGCTGTTACGCTTGTTACCCTGCTCATTGTGGCAGTATTGGCGGGAACCGGTATTTATTTTGGATATTCCTTTTTTATGGAGCAGGCATATCCTTTGCGATACGAGGATATTGTAACCAGGGAAGCGGAAAAATATGATATAGACCCCGCCCTGGTGTACGGGGTGATCCGTTCGGAAAGCAGCTTCCGGCCGGAGGTTGTCTCCCATGCAGGGGCGGTCGGCTTGATGCAGTTAACGCCTGAAACTTTCGACTGGTTGCAAAAGAAGATCAACAACGGGGAATACTTGCCCTCCGAACGTCTGAAAGAACCGGAAATCAACATCGCGTACGGCGTATTTTTCCTTTCTCTTCTGAAGGAACGATTCGAAAACGAAAGGGAGATGTTGGCCGCCTATAACGCGGGGATAGGGGCGGTTACCCGGTGGCTCGAGGACGGGGAATACTCCGCAGACGGCGAAACCTTATCCGCTATCCCCTATCCGGAAACCGAAGCCTATATCGAACGCGTGCTGCAAAGCCGCGATATGTACCATAAATTGTATTTTAATGACTAGATGAAAGGAAGGTAATGATTATTATGTCGAAGAAAGACAAAAGCGAAGCGGAAAAGTTACGTGACGAGCTGTTTCTCAGCCGTAAAAACGGCTGCCTGGTGCTCGAAGAAGAGGAAATCAAGAAGGCCGACGAATTCTGCGAACCCTACAAAAAATTTCTAAACAAGGCGAAAACCGAGCGCGAGGTTGTGGAATACGCAATCAAAGCGGCAAAAAAGGAAGGTTTTACCGAGTTTGATGTGGAAAAGAAATACAAAGCAGGCGACCGTATTTACTACAATAACCGCAACAAGGCTGTGATTTTTGCAGTCGTCGGAAAAGACAAAACCAAAAACGGTGTGCGCATTGCCGCCGCCCACATCGATTCGCCGCGATTGGATTTAAAACCATTCCCCCTGTATGAGAAAAACGATTTGGCCTTGTTTAAGACCCACTATTACGGCGGGATCAAAAAATATCAGTGGCCGGCCATGCCGCTTGCCCTGCACGGTAAGGTAGTACGCAAAGACGGTTCCACCGTGAATGTCACCTTAGGCGAAGACGCGGGTGACCCTTGCTTCTGCGTGACCGACCTGCTGCCTCATCTGGCCGGCGAGCAGATGTCCAAGACCATGGTCAAGGGCTTTACCGGGGAAGACCTGAACGTCTTAATCGGCAGCCGCCCCTTCCGCGATGATAAAGAAAGCGATTTGGTAAAGCTCAACATCATGCGCCTGATCCACGAAAAATACAATATTGTGGAAGCGGACTTCCTTTCCGCCGAACTCAACCTGGTCCCGGCCTTCCCTGCCAGAGACATAGGCTTTGACCGCAGTATGATCGGCGCTTACGGGCATGACGATCGGGTTTGCGCCTACACCGCATTTGAGGCAATCCTCCACTGCAAATCTCCCGAACGTACGGTTCTCACCGTACTGGGTGACAAAGAAGAGGTCGGAAGCGACGGGAATACGGGCCTTAATTCCGAGTTTATGCGCTATTTCATCGCGGATCTGGCCATACAGGACAAAGAAGAACCCCGCCATGTGCTGAGCAAAAGCACGTGCCTCTCCGCCGATGTGAACGCAGCGTTTGACCCCACTTACGCGAGCGTTTACGAACCGGGCAACAGCTGCTATATCAACAACGGCGTAGTAATCACCAAATATACCGGACACGGCGGCAAATACGATACCTCGGACGCCTGCGCTGAATATATGGCCGAAATCCGCGAATTGCTGGACAGCAACAAGGTGCTGTGGCAATCCGGCGAACTCGGAAAAGTGGACGGCGGCGGCGGCGGAACCGTAGCCAAATTTATCGCAAACCTAAATATAGACGTGGTGGATCTGGGCGTTCCGGTTCTCTCCATGCACGCGCCTTTTGAAATCGTATCTAAAATCGATGTCTACATGGCGTACCGTGCATTCTACGAGTTTTTTATGCAAAAATAACCGAATAAATAGGACTATGTCATAAGGTTCCACGCAAACCAAAATCATTCGTTTAACGCACGCCCCCATTTCGGTATGATGCCTATTCCGAAATGGGGGCATTCCTTATCAGTTCTATCTTATAAACCAGTGCGCTACAAATATCTTTACGATTAAAAGTAAATATGTACCGGCAAAGCCGATAGCTATGCAGAAGACACCTGAAAACTCTGGTGCCCGCCGCACCTAAAGGTGTATAAAACAACCGACATCTGTCACACGACGTTTTCCCCCTTCCCTCTATACGAACTGTTTCGATTCCTTCGAGTTTTCGAAAAGAGAGGTGTGCTGCATGGCTTCGGTGCCCGGCCTTCCCATTTACTTCTTCTTTCAAATTTTAACTTTTTCTATTTTACTTTTTCGCCCTAGCTCTACTCTCTTTTTCCTTGGAACGCTAGAGCTTCTCGGAACCCCAGGCACAGCCGGAGGTTTCCCTCTAACAATAAAAAAGCCGTTTTCTTGAACACAGTTCAAGAAAACAGCTTTTTTAAATCATCATATTCACAACATCCACAAAGATTGCTGCATTAGCCCTTAACGCCGGAGGTCGTAATTCCTTCAATGAAGTATTTCTGGGAGAAAAGGAACACGACGATAATGGGAAGCACTGTTACAGTAGCGCCCGCCATATTTAGACCGTTGTCGGTTACCATACCTAAGCTTAGGCGTTCCAATCCAACGGAAATCATCTGCCGGGCATCCGAGGAGATGAATATGTACGCAGACATATAGTCGTTCCACGCCCACACAAAGGTAAACAACAACATGGTAACAATGGCCGGCTTTGCCAGCGGAACGACAATCGAATAGTAAATCTTAAAGTAACTACAGCCATCAATTTCCGCTGCTTCTACAATTGCATCCGGTATTGTCACAAAATTCTGCCGCAACAGGAACACAAAATAAATATCAAAACCGTACGGCAGAACGATCGAGAACATCGTATCCAGAATGCCGATGGCACTGAAGACAAAGTATCTGGGAATCAGCATGATATCCGCAGGGATCATCAAGGCAGACATCAATACCAGGAAAATCGCGTCCCTACCCTTAAAGTTGATTTTTGCAAACGCAAAGGCGGTCAGGGTCGTGATAAAGGTCTTCAAGACCAAGGTAAGAATACACATGACAATCGTATTGAGATACCAAGTGCCGAAGTATTGTACTTTACCCAAATTCACATAGTTATCAAAGGTAAACGTCTCGGGAATCAGGGAAAACGGCGGCCTGGTAACTTCTACGCTCGGCTTGAAGGAACTGGAAAGCATGAACAGGAAGGGATAGATGAAAGCAATACCAACAATGATCAAAACCACGGTCAGAATAATGATGCCAATTTTCTTTTTGGCAGCTATAGACATGTTCTGTTCCCCCTTCCTTAATAATTAACCCAGGTCTTCTGCCCACGCCACTGGATCGCCGTAAAGATCATAACAATCGCGAACATAATGATGGCCATTGCACTCGCGTAGCTGGTCTGGTAGCTTGTAAAAGCAGTACGGACAATCTGGATGGACATCACTGTCGTGGAACGACCGGGACCACCCTGGGTCAAAGTCTGGATAGTGGTATAATTCTGCAAAGAAGTAATGATAGAACTAATGAGAAGGAAGAACGTGGTGGGGGACACCATCGGGATTGTTACGTGGACAATCTTCTTCCATCTGCCTGCGCCGTCGATATCGGCCGCCTCTAAGAGGTCTCTCGGCACATTCTGCAACGCGCCAAGATAGGTAACCATATTAAGGCCCAAGCCTTTCCAAACGCCAATAACGGTTACTGCAGGCAGCGCCGTAGCCGTATCGAACAGGAGCGGAACGCCTAAAGCGCTCCCAATGGGGCCGGTCGGTCCCAACATAACAATAAACACCATTGCGATCGCCATCATGTTGGATACATAGGGCATGAACAACATGGTGCGGACCACATTACGGCAATAAATTTTCTGATTAATGGCCGCCGCCAAAATAAAGCCGACCACCATGATCAAAGGAACATAAATCAGGGTATAGATCCCGGTACGTCCCAAAGCTTCCAGGGAAAGCTTATCGTTAAAGAAACGGACAAACTGGTCAAAACCAACAAAAGTAGCTTCGCCAATCCGGTTGGGATACCGTACGTTCATAAAGCCGAAAATAAACGCCAATAAGAACGGGATGCCCTGGAAAACAAGGAAACCGATCAGATACGGAGTAACGAATAGGTACCCTACCCTATTCTCATGTGCCTGTCGCTTAAACCTTTTTATGCGCGGAGCGTTGGTCGCTGCTGCGGACATTGCTTTCACCTCACCCGAAAAGTTACGTTTTCAAATTATGGGTGGTACAAGACCACCCATAATCCGAAAACACTTAATCTTTAAGTATTCTTTGTAAATTGCCCTTAGAAAACGCTCAAAGATTACATACCCGAATCGTTAGCAATTGCGGCGTCGCCTCTGGTCTTCATGTTATTCATCGTGGTTTCCAGATCCTGCTCACCGAGTTCATACAGCTGAGCTTCCTCAACCCAGACGCTGTTGATTTCCGCATCGCCAGGGCCGATGACCTTTTCCGGAACCGCTTCGCGGTTGGGGTCGAACCAAGCAGCTTTGATATCTTCGACCGTCACACCGTCATCCACAAACGGAGTAACCAGCTCGTTCTCAATGTATTCGTTGATCTCTTCGTCGCTCAGATCCACACGGGCAGGCACACGGCCGGCGCCCAGGGTGTACTGATACATCGCGATGGTAGAGATAGCGGCAAACGCAGCGTCCTTATTGCCGGAAGTCGTCGGCACCGCATAGCAGCCGGGAACGGTCAGAACGGTCGGATCCTGCCCTTCCGGATAAGGCATCGGCAACAGGCCGAACTTCCAATCACGCGGATACTTCTCCTTGTCTCCCATCAGGGAAGCCATGGACCAGCCGCCGCAGACAAACATACCGTATCTGCCTTCCGTAGCAAAGCCATCCCACGCAGTGTTGAAAGATTTGTAGTAACT
>CAMMKL010000121.1 GCA_946497265.1 uncultured Clostridia bacterium
TAAATCCCGTCGGTTTGGGTCATAATCTCATAAATGGCGATGAGCTCCTCCGAACCGGTTTCATAGTTTTCAATCGAGCTTTTCCCCGACTCAAACATCAGCCTTCCAAAGGCGTGCAAATCTCCGCTTTTCCAGGCGGCGGCGCCCTGCTTGACCCGTTCAAACTCCGTATAAAAATGGCGGCAGCGCCGAGCGAAAGGAGGTGCAAGACGATCCTCCCACCGCGCAAACACGTCCGGCGGCACATCCCGCAAAAAGCTTTCCGAAAAGGTGTTGTACGCCATTCCCTCCAACGCCTTGAGCATATAGGCCGAAGCTTTGCATTCATCCACCCTTTTGTTGAATGCCGTTCCTGTTAAGGTTCTCGACACCCCCGAGTAAAACACCGCAAATTCATACGGAGGCATAGACGGGCTCTTGGGGATCCATTGGCACTGTTGGGTCTTTGTGTCCAAAAACAGCAGGTTGTCCTTGAGGGATAAAACCTCGCAGGATTGATCCAGCCTTCCCACATGCAGCCCCACATAGTCTTTTTCCGCCGCCAGTGCCAGGTCAATCAGCTTATCCGGAGTTAAATGAATTTCATTCGCCTTGCACAGCGCAAGAAGATAGGATATAATCACAGCCGCGGAAGAGGACAACCCCCCGATAGGCAGCGAGCCGCGGATCACACCCCGGATTCCACACGTCAGCTTATGCCCCTGCTTGAGTAAGGCCCAAACCGCTCCCTGCGCATATCTTCCCCAATCTTCCCTCGGCTGCATGTCCGGCTGAATAATAAACTGAACCCGGCCGTCAAAATTGCAGCTGTCCAGCTCTACCACACGGCTGGGATTAATGCTAAACGCCATTTCCACCCCATGATCCAGGGCAAAACCGGAAATAATTCCAAACTGATGGTCGGAATGGGCGCCTAAGGGACAAAGCCGATACGGACACGCTACCCGCATCATCTCGTTTTCCTTCGTATTGGGATATATTTGTTCAAAGATTTCAAAAATCGTCACCAACGGATTCCCCCAACGTACGTTTATAGGAATGAAGGCTTGCGTTGCCCCACTCCTATTTTCCCCTTTTTCATCCATTATCCTCTTTCAGGAAAAGAAAAATGGCGATGGCACACCCCTTCCTCCCCTTTTAAAGCCGTAGGATACAAGAAAGCTTCAAAAATCCAAACCAAAGGGAAAACCATCGAAACAAACAAAGCATAGCACATTTTGGTCGATTTTGCAAGGAAATACGATGATCTATTGCTATTTTTCGTGCAAACAATATTAAAAATTCAGAAATAAGGTGATTTTTCCTTACTTTTTGTGCTGGTATATTTCCTCTTGCGTCACTTGCACCGCTTCAGGGACAAAAACGCCAAACCAAAAGGACGGCGTTTTTCTGCCGTTTCACATCAGCCATGCGTTTTTAATCCTCCATTTCTACGATACCAGGAACGGTACGAGCAAATAATAGGAGTACGCCATCCAATTGCAGGGATAGATCGCGTATCCCCTTCGTTCTTTTCTCTACCAAAGAAACAGAGGAAGCCGCCATGCCAACGAAAGATACGCCCGTTTCTCGGAAACGTTGGCAAATCCACCCGCCCTTACTCAAAAGCTGGCCAGAAAAGGGATCGAAATTTTTTCTTTAGTTGATATAATATGAGTGTACAAAAAATCGATCCATTTCATTTGCAGAGGGATAAAAGAAATGAAAAAGGTTATAATAATTGGATGTCCGGGAAGCGGAAAAAGCACCTTCGCGCGAGCATTGAGAGACCAGACAAAGCTGCCACTGTACTACTTGGATATGATTTGGCATAAGCCAGACCGAACCCATATTACCAAAGAGGAATTTGACAAACAGCTCGGAAAAATACTTTGTCAACAACAATGGATCCTTGATGGAAATTATCTGCGTACCATGGAGTTACGTATAAAAGAGTGCGATACGGTATTCCTTTTGGACATTCCGCTTGAAACTTGTCTTTTAGGCGCACAATCACGCATAGGGCATAAACGCGAAGATATGCCTTGGGTGGAAAATGAGTTTGACCCAGCGTTCAAACAGTGGATTTGCGACTTTCACAAGGACCAGCTGCCGAAGATCGATGCATTGCTTGAAAAATACGGGGCAAATAAAACAATCGTTCTTTTCAAAGCAAGACGGGAAATCGATGCGTATATGGAACGGATGCGAAACGGACAGGCCGAATCGCACGGGCAAAACCTTTTTTGACCGCCCAAATCAAACCAAGAGGTATTTTCCCCCTTCTCCGGTTACCTATGTGAACCCTTTCACATAGGCTTCCGCTTGGAGGACGCATGGCATCTTTTTTGTGCGGAGCCGTTTCCTTTTGGCTCCGCCAGGGTTTCTATGAAACAAAAAAGCAGTGCACATCTGCACTGCTTTCTCTTCCCATATTTCCCTTAAACGGTCGCGCTTTTGCGAACCAGGGCGGACTTCTTTCTGGCAGCGGTATTCTTATGAAGAATCCCCTTTGCCACTGCTTGATCGATCTTCTTGACTGCAACACGAACGGTATCGTTCTTATTGTCCGCATTCTGTTCGATGGCGACGTTGGCCTTCTTAATGGCCGTCTTTAAAGCGGAATTGTAATTCTTATTGCGCATCGTTCGAACGGCGGCAATCTTTACACGCTTTTTCGCAGATTTGATATTCGGCATTGTCACACCTCCTTCGGATCGTAGTCACGCTCATAATATATTAGCACCATTCCCTATCAATTGCAAGCATTTTTTCGCTCCGGCGAAGGGATTTCTCGCGTTTTCGCAAAAAACGAGGATCCAGGCGGATATTTCCTTTTCAAGCGGAAATACTGGCTTTGTAACCGCTGGGCAATCGCAGATTGTCCAGAGCATGCAATTGGGAGGGTTCCTTTATGAAAAAATGGAAAATTCTCTGGCGGAGCTTGATGGTGATCTGTGCTTTCGCACTGGTAACGAACGCCGTCACCTACACCGATCCGCCGGTCACAGAGGTTTTGTCCAAGTACGGCTCTAGAGGGGACGAGGTCCGGCAGATCCAGACCCGCCTGAAGGAATGGGGCTATTATTCCGGGAATGTAGACGGAATCTACGGCACGCAGACCCAGGATGCCGTCATCAAATTCCAGAAAAAGAACGGGTTGCGGGTGGACGGCATTGCCGGTAAGGAGACCCTGGCGGCAATCGGTATATCCAGCTCCAGCGGCTCTTCCGGGTCCACCGGCGCCTCCACCAGCGACGTCAACCTGCTTGCCCGTACCATTTCCGCCGAGGCCAGAGGGGAGCCCTATTCCGGCCAGGTAGCGGTAGGCGCCGTCATCCTCAACCGGGTGGAGCATCCCTCCTTCCCGGACACCATCGCCGGCGTCGTTTACCAGCCAGGCGCTTTCTCCTGCCTCAACGACGGCCAGTTCGACCAGCCGATCGCCGAATCCGCTTACCGGGCAGCACGGGACGCCTTAAACGGAATGGATCCCAGCGGGGGCGCAATCTATTATTACAACCCCGTTACCGCCACCAACCAATGGATCCGTTCCAGGCCGATCATCAACACCATTGGGCAGCATGTATTCTGTATGTAGCCGAAACCACCGCCCCTCAAAACAGGGCGGTGGTTTTTTGAGATTTCTTTGGGTGCGTTCAGATAACCACAAGCACCAAAAAAGGGGGAAAGTCATCCCTCGCCGGCGTCCTCCTTCGTCTGTGCCTGAAAGATCTCCCGCGTGCAATTCCAGACATAATCTTCATCTGAAAGGGGTGCCTGTACCTTCTCTTTCCACTCGCTTGCTTTCAGCAGCTTGGGCAGCGGTTCATCGTAGAGCGTGCAAATCGCGTCCCGTGTGACCGCAAAAGTCTGATCGAGAAAAACAAACTGAATCTGCTGCAAATTGTCAACCAATGCGAACGCAGCCGTGGCGTTGTAAAGCAAGGCGCGGCGCAGCTGGGTATCCCCTACGTTGTCTGCATCGTCCTGGTAATGGACCTCCACCAAAAACTGTTCATCGTCCATCTGAAAAGACATGGCGATATGATTGAGCGGAAGGGTACAAAAAAGATTAATCAGGTTGCTTGCGTCTCCCATATATTCACTTTTAAATTTGAGAATGCTGTCCAGATCATGGGTCAGAGGATCCCGCTGTTGAAGCCGGTATTCCTCCTGGGATGCCTCTCTCTGCGGCAAGACTACCCCTTCGATCACTCCGTAGAAGGCTACCCCCAGTACAAACAGCCCGATAATGAGTTTATTCCTTGTCTTGATCTTCATCGTCTACCTCATATCTTGACACCAGTTTGATGGCTGCATGGTATAAAAGAGGAATAATCAGGAAACAGAATGGAAGCAGGTATCGCACCACAAGTGCGCCTGCCTGAAAAGGGCCGTCGATCACGACAGGGGCGGAAAACCAAAAATCACTGCCGAACTGTACGGCGGTGGTCAATCCCGTCATCACCACCACTATTATCACAAACAGCCACCATGTCGCCTTATGCTGTGAGCGCAAACGGGTTAGGCGTACATAAGAGGTCCGTTCGGTATAATCCGGCTCCTTTCGTCCCCGCTGCAGCAAATACCAAATACCCACCGCCAAAATTAAAACCAAAAACACCTCGTTGTCCCAGATTCCCGTATCCACAATCTTCAGCGGCAATGTCAAAATCCATGCAATTACGCTATAGAGCACAGCAATCTGCGTCAACTCCATCTTATACTGATTATAATAAACCAGCCGGTTGCCGTCAATGAGCCCGTCCACGCTGGTAATGCTGGCCTTCGCCTGCCGGACCGCCTCCTCCTTTTCCACTCCCTGCGCGGTTAAATCGGCAACCTTTGCTTCCAGATTGTTCAAAACCTCTTCCTTTAGCTCCAGAATCCGCTGCGTATTGCGGTAATGGGAAAAAAGAAGGTCCACATAGCTTTTGAGCTCTTCCATTACGGCCGCACCCTCCTTTCCATCAATCGGTCGATCAGATCCCGCGCCCGTTTCCACTCTGCCAGCGAAGTTTCGTACATCTCCCGCCCTTTTGGCGTAATGCGATAGTACTTTCGTCTTCCGCCCCGGCTTTCAGTTCCCCAATAGGAAACTACAGAACCCAGTGACTCCAGCCGTTTGAGGCTGGTGTAAAGAGAGGGCTCCTTAAGCTCGTAGAGGCCGCCGCTTTGATGGGAAACCGCCTTGATGATCTCATAGCCATAGCTGTCCCCATTCAATAAAACACAAAGAATAATCGGATCCAAACTCCCACGCATATAATCGCTGCTGATGAGTGAAGGCGCCATGGCCTCACCGCCTTTCTAGAAATGCATTCTATCACACACTACTATGTGTGTCAATGTAATTTGCTAGACGGAACAAACCACATTGACGCTTCTCTTTTATCTAAATCAGACCCAGCCGCAACGCCTTATCCTCTTGACCAGCCGGCGAATGGACTATCCCCCTAGACAGATAAAAGGTCTTGGTTTTTGACCAAGACCTTTTATCTCCAAGTAATACATAAGATTGCCAGCCAAATGAGGCCAATTCAATTGAGCCGTCTCTTAATCAGCCAAAATCTTTTTTTCCATGATGTAATCATCCATATAAAAGCCATTGCCGATATCCGTCTTTTTCATATAGGCCTTTGTAAAACCCATTTTTTCGTAGGCGGCAATAGCAATCGCATTATTCCGGTTTACCGTCAGCCAGATTTTCTTTAGGTTTTTTTCCCGGCATCGGGCAGTCATAAAGTCGACGGCTTGCTTCGCAATCTTTTTACCGCGCATGGCCTTTCGCACATAAATCTTACTCAGAAAGAGGTTTTCCTCCTCTTCATGAAATCCCGTGTAGCCGGCCAAGCCCTCTCCACATTGCAAAAAGTAATACCGATAGCCTTCCTCCAGCTGTGCCTTAATGGCCGCAGAGGACTGAAATCTCTCCAGCATGTAGTCAACCTGTCCCTCTTCCAACATGGGGGTAAAATGCTCGGTCCAAATCTCTCTTGCCAGCGCAGCAAGCTTTTCTACCTGCTCCTCGCTTTTTACCTGTACAAAAGTAACTTCTTCCATTCTATCCACTCCTTTTCATCCATTCATATGAGAGGTTAAAAGGCCTCCCATTACTTTACCCAAAAAGACTCCGAAAAAACCGCAAAGCAAGCTTGCACCCACGTTACCAAGTGCCGGCAGCCAATTGCCTTCCTGTATCAGATTCACCGTCTCCAAACCAAAGGTGGAGAAGGTCGTAAAGCCACCGAGCAGCCCGGTTATCAAAAAAAGGGAAAACCGCCGCTGTATCGGAAAAAAGCTTGCCAAAAGGACCGAAAGAAAGCCAATGAGGAAGGATCCAAGGGCATTAACCAAAAACGTTGCCAAGGGGAAGCTTCCCTTATATAGCCCCGCCACCGCCTGCGTCATAAGGTACCTTACCACCGCACCGAAAAAGCCGCCGCAGCCTACTGCAAGTATATTCTTCATCCGGCACCTCTTTTATCAAAAATAAATAACAAAAAAGCCCAGTTTATACTGAGCTTTCTCATCCTATACAGGCTTCACACCTTAAAAACTGAACAAAGGGGGAGGAGAAGAGGAAGAAGGAAGGACATACACTAGGTCAAGCCCTCGACCAATTAGTACTGCCAAGCTGAACATGTCACCATGCTTACACATGCAGCCTATCAACCCGGTAGTCTACCGGGGGTCTTACTAGCTTACGCTATGGGATATCTCATCTTGGAGCCGGCTTCACGCTTAGATGCTTTCAGCGTTTATCCGATCCGCACTT
>CAMMKL010000122.1 GCA_946497265.1 uncultured Clostridia bacterium
TGGTTCTTGAAAAAGACCCCCGTGCAATATTCCCGGTGGCTGATCTTATTGACTCCTTCCCAAATCCACGGGCGCAGCTTCCAGCCTCCGTTTTCTTTTTGATAGTCTTCCAACGCATGGCGGTAGGCATTGGTTATCACTGCCACATAGTAAGCTGATTTTGCCCGGCCTTCAATTTTCAGACTGGTCACTCCCGCATTCAAAAGCGCTGGGATGTGCTCAATCATGCACAAATCCCTTGAATTAAAAAAGTACGTGCCCTCCGGCTGCTCTACAACCGGAAAGTACTGCCCAGGCCGGCTTTCTTCCATAAGGTAATATTTCCACCGGCAAGGCTGGGCACAGTCCCCACGGTTGGCGTCGCGGCCGGTCAGATAATTGGAGATTAGACACCGCCCGGAAAAAGAAACGCACATGGAACCATGGACAAAGGCTTCGATCTCCATACATGGGTCGGTCTTTACACGAATTTCGGCAATTTCTTCCAAAGAGAGTTCCCTTGCAAGCACGACCCGGGAGGCTCCCATTTCCCAAAATGCGCGGGCGGTCTGATAATTTACGATGCCCGCTTGGGTGGAGATGTGTATATCCACCTGCGGCGCCGCCTGCTTTGCCAGGCCCAGTACACCAATATCGGAAATAATAAAAGCGTCTACCCCGGCTTGGGCGGTTTCTTTTAGAAAATCGGGAAGGCGTCCTATCTCTTCGTTGCGCGGCAGGGTATTGCAGGTAAGATATACCTTTACCCCACGGTTATGGGCATAGGCTACCGCGCTATTAAGCTCTTCCAGATTAAAATTACTGGGGGCGGAACGCATCCCAAATTCAGTTCCTGCCAGATAAACAGCGTTTGCCCCAAAGTCTACTGCAGCCCGGAACCGCTCCATATCGCCTGCCGGTGATAAGATTTCTGCAGTGGGTTGTTGCTGGTTTTCCAAATGAAAGCCTCCCCATTACAATTTATTCCTCATTGAGCCCGGCCTTTTCAATGTTCTGGTTTTGCTGTTCCAATGTCTTAGCCGTATAGAACACCGGCGTTTCTTCCTTGCTGTACAGGAAATAGTAAAGGTCGGTTTCCTCAGGGAACAAGGCAGCGGTAAGGGCTTCCCTGCCTGGGCTGCACAACGGCCCCGCCGGTAATCCAGAGAAATTATAGGTGTCGTACTTACTGGTGAAATCCTGTTGATCTGCCGGAAGCTGCGCCTTGTTTTTGTATGGATAAAATACCGTAACGTCCGACATCAAGCGGCTTAACCCGAATTCCCCAAATTCATTAGCTTCACCTTCGCTCAAAGCCAAGCGGTTATGGAACACGGAGGAAATCGTTGCCATATCCTCCGTACTGCCGGCTTCCAGCTGGATAATCGAAGCCAAACGGGTGACGTTTTCCATGGTCATCCCCTTATCCGCAGCTACCTGCACCATACTGACCGGCTCTTCGTAACCGGGGAACTCTAACGGTTCGTTTATTTTATTTTCGTAATTGTTGAGCATTTTGCGTACTACGTCTTCCGGTTCGGAGGCTTCGTAGTAGGTATACGTATCGGGGAACAAATAGCCTTCCAGTTTATAATACCGGTCCTGCTCGTTGTCTATAGCAGCAAGGAAGGAATAATCCTCGTCCAGCTCATCCGTATTACAGTAAGCTAAAAATTCTTCTGCGGAACAAACATTTTTATCCTCTAAATGCTGGGCATATTCCAGAATGTTCATTCCTTCATAGAAGGTTACCTGAACGGTATCCTTTCGGTTTTCCTGATGGAACAAATAATTAATGATGGCCTCATAATCCATGTTCAGATTCATATCATAGCTGCCTTTGGTAAAGCTGATATGCCCCTTACGGGTTATGGTCGCATACAGTTTAAAGAAACCGGGATTATCAATGATATGCCTTTCGGTTAGGATATTCGCCACATCCTGCAAGCTGGAACCGTCCGGAATTTCTACAGCAACCGTTGTCTCAGCATCGGTACGGCTGATGGCCAGCATATCGTTTACGCCCACCAGTATGTACTGGGAAAGCAATACGGAAACCAGTACCACCATAACCAGCCAGATCATTTTAAACAGGCAGCCGTTTTTCTTTGCCTTAGCTTTTTTCCGTTTTTTCTCCGCTTTTGCAGCCGCACGTGCCGCTTTCTTCTCTTGCTTGGAAAGCACCGGCGGTTTTTGCCGGCTGGCCGCATATTCCTCGCTAAAGCTGTTCAGGTTATCCGGTTGCACTGGCGCGCTTGTATTCTCGGGCGCGCCGGCCGGCTGCGCAACAGGCAAATCCCCATCCTCCTGCGGCGGCAAAGGGCCTGCCGGTTGAGGGTCCGTAAATTCTCCATCCAAATTTAACTGGAACTGCTCAATCTTTTGCTTACGCCTTTGCTCCAAAGCATCCAGCGGATCGTTTGGCTTTTGATTAGGCCTATTCATATGGTCGCTCATGTTTGTCCTCCTATTCCAAAGCGAATCGGACGAATAATCCCCTGTCATGGCAGGCACATCCAATTGCATCTAAACAATCCTAACAGAAACATTTTCAGAGGGCTGAAATCAGGATGGTCTTGCCCGATACCCCAGTTTTCAGTCATGGACGCATGGTCTTACGCAAATAGCGGTCTGTAATCAATAAATCCACGGGCCGGTCATACCTGCCGTGCGGCAGGCGCCACTGTGTGCAGTTGCTGTAGCATAATCCTACGGTTGTCCCCTGAAACTTAGCCAAAAAACGGTCGTAATAACCTTTGCCATACCCCAGCCGGAACCCTTCCGCATCAAAGGAAAGCCCCGGTACAATACAAAGCCCCCGGGAAAAATCGGTCACCTTGTCACAGCGCCCGGGCACAGGTTCCAAAACGCCGAACATACCGGGTTCCAAGTCTTCCTCCCCTTGGATAAAAAAGAACTCCATATCAATTTCACCGGGTATACATCGTGGGACAGCCACCTTTTTTTGATTCGCCCGCGCCGCCGCGATAATCGCCATCGTATCCACCTCAATATCTTTGGACACATACGTAAAGAGGATGTCGTTCTGATGGTATTGACGCAAGGAAAGAAACCGGCTTTGAATTTCAACGTCCATCCGGTGCTTCTGTTTAGGCGGCATATTGCGGCGTAGCGACTTAAATTTGTTGCGCAGGTTGTTTTTAACTACTCGAATATCTTTTATATACATTGTATCGACATCCTGATTTGCTCCGCTTTCTCGTTCCCGCAGAACTTTTTGATCAAGGCGAGGGCAAATTCCACCGCTACGCCTGCGCCGCGCGCCGTAACAAGCCCTTCCTGTGCGCAAACCGGTTCCGTCCCCATTTCCGCCCCGGCAAGTTCCTGTTCAAAGCCCGGAAAGCATACGGCCCGCCTCCCTTTCAATAAGCCCATATGCCCCAAAATAGAGGGTGCGGCACAAATAGCCGCCACCAAGCCGCCGGTTTCCACACAATACTCAACGCAAGCCCGCACAATGGGAGACGCTTCCAGGTTCAAGGTGCCGGGCATCCCACCGGGTAATACCACGGCTTTTAGCCCTTCTGTCTCGGCCTGCGCCTCTTCTATGTCCGCAGTTACCGGAATACCGTGGGAACCTGTTATATTTTTACCTCCTACGCCCACCGTTGCCACGGAAAGCTCGGCACGGCGCAGCAAATCCACCGCGGTTAATGCCTCTATTTCCTCAAAGCCATTTGCCAAAAACACATATATCATTTGAAAAGCACCCTTTCTCCTGCTTCGCGTTAGACAGGCGTTCTTTTTTATCGTGCACCGCTTTTTCTACGGCTATACAGGCACCGCATGTTTCGTTTGCATTTATTGGTTCTCATTCCGTCTATAATGGATAATCCGGTTGAATCATTTCCCGTATCTTGCCGGTTAACTCATC
Organism: uncultured Clostridia bacterium; assembly: GCA_946497265.1. Classification (GTDB taxonomy): domain Bacteria; phylum Bacillota; class Clostridia; order Oscillospirales; family Acutalibacteraceae; genus CAMMKL01. The sequence continues at coordinate 3,875 of CAMMKL010000122.1, forward strand.
ATGGATCTCCTGAATGGAACGCAGCCGAGTCCCCGCCATACAGGGAATGCAGCTCCACTCAAGCTTCTGTGCAGAAAAACGCGCCGTAAGATGGCATTGCTGCAAAAATTCTCTATTCCTTTCATGCAAATCCTTTTTGCTTTCATCCCCATGGTAGCGGCGCGTAATCAATTGCTGGGAAATTTCCGGCGATACATCCAAATAGAACGTGATATCCGGCTGCGGAAGGCCCAGCCGGCCGTACTCATAATCTTGCAACCAATCCAGGTATTCATACCATTGTGACTGAGGCAGTTTGGTCATTTGATAGATAGCGTTTGAGGTCGTATATCGGTCCGCCAACAGGATACAGCCTGCTTCATAATCTTTCTTCCAAAATTTAAGATAGCTGGCATAGCGATCCACCGCATAAAAAGAAGAAGCTCCATAGGCGTTTACATCCTCAGGATGGTTTCCAAATTCCCCTTTCAGATACATCTGCACCAAAACGGAAGAAGGGTGAGCATAATCTGGAAACGAAAGGCGCTTTACCGGCATACCGGCACGCAGCAAATACTCCTCCAAAAGTTCCGTCTGGGTGGCTTTGCCGCTTCCATCCAATCCCTCAATGACTATTAATTTTCCCCTCATGCCTTTGTATTCTCCCTAAGCCCGTGAAAATACGCGCGTACTTCCTTCATTTTGCCGCAGGACATGCTGCCTTCCGGGCACGCGCCGCGCATACACGATGGACCGGCATTTCGGAACAGGTTGGGCGCCACGTCCAGAACCAGCCTTAGCATCTGGTTAGCAACCTCACGAATTTCCCACTGGGCGCGGTTGCAGCAGCGATGAGCAAAAAAATTCATAAGGCTGCGGGTATTAAAAGTACAAATCAACTTAGTGGCGCAGGCGTTGGGCAATACAAAGCGCGCATCCTCAATCGCCTTTTTTTCCGCCATGCGGGCGGCCTGTTTTTCCTCTTTCCCTTCCGCCAAAAATTGTTTTTTATGTTTTTCTTTTAAGATGGCGGTCAGACGATCGTAATGCTTCTGATCTTCTTCCATCGCCTTTAAAAATTCCTCCCTCGCTTCGGGAATCGCCTCAATCTCAGGCGGCAGGACAAATTCAAACATCTTTTCCCGCACATACCGCTGGCTCTGCACGCTGTAGGAGGCAATCCGATGGCGGGTAATCTGTGCCAGCAGCGAACGGGAAACCCCTTCGATCCCAAAGGTAAAGCTTGCGTGCTCCATGGGGCTTTCGTGGCCGATCTGTGCCAGCATATCCACAAAATCCGCCGTCTTCTCTTCGGTCAGCCCTTCCTTTATCTGGTCAATCCCCACTGGGGAATAGCACAATTTGGCTGCCGCCGCCACTGTTTTCTCCGGTTGCGGCGTATATGAAATCAAGGTTACTTTTGCCAATCAGATCCGACTCCTCTCACAGGCCTATGCTGACACAGCCTGTCCTATTTTCTTCAAAATTGCTCATGAATATGGTTATTATATCAGAAAGCGAGCCTGACTTCAAGATTTGCAGAAAGAAACAGCTATTTGCCTTTCTTCGAGTTCCTTTTTGCCCTATTTTTTGATATACTATACCGTAAAGGAACGAGTAATAAAACGCTTGTCACAGATCATTCTAATAACAAATGATTCGGTCGATCAGACAAAACTTTTGGAACAGAAAGCGGGAAGCGTATGAAGAAAACCATTAAAAAAGTACTGCAAAATCCAAAAATCATGTTTCTTCGCACATTAACGAAACGGTATTTTACCGACAACGTTGGAAGCTCTGCCGCTGCGCTGACCTACTACCTCATATTCTCTATGTTTCCCTTCTTGATCTTTATCAGCGTACTCCTTAGCTTTTTGAACCTGCCGCCGCTGACGACCGATAACTTTTACAACATTATCCCTATGGATGTATTGAACCTGGTAAACGACTATTTATCCCAGATTGCAGAAATGCGGAACGCCTCGCTGCTTTTTTGGGGCTTGTTCTTTACCATATATGCAACAATGAGAGCCATCAATTGTTTGAGCCGCTCCATCAGCCGTGCCTACCGCCTGAAGGAAAGGCGGACGTTCCCCCGTTATCAAATTCAAGCGCTGCTCTTCACTTTAATTATGATGGTCACGATCTTTTCCGCCCTGATTCTACTCACATTCGGCCGGTCGTTGCTGACCTATCTTTCTAGATTTCTTTCTTTGAACAATGACGTAATTAATGTATGGAGCATCCTGCGCTTTGCGGTGCTCGCATTGCTTCTGTTCGCCCTTCTTTTCCTGTTGTATTATTGGCTTCCGAACAAACACTTTACCGCACGCCAAGTGCTTCCCGGCACGCTGGCGGCTTTGGTATCCTGGCTGACCGTATCGGCGGGATTTGCTTTCTATGTGGAAAATATGGCCAACTACTCGGTTGTTTACGGCTCCATCGGGGCTGTAATCGTTTTGTTGCTTTGGTTATATTTCAGTGCGATCATCATTATTATGGGCTCCGAATTCAACAGCGTGCTCGCCGACCAAAAAAAGCCGCGCACCCCTGCAAAACTGGTCCCAAATAAAAAATAACCCATCAAGGAATGTGTCGGCCGACCGCCTATACGCTGGGAACAAGATCCCTTTTCGTTTTATATAGAAGCTGAATTTTTTGCAAAACTGATTTATAAGGAACACATTACCGTGACCGCCATAAAATATTAGAGAAAACACTTGGTTTTATAAACCGGTTAGGAGGATTTTTTATGGCGGATACTTATGATACCATGAATTCCGAAGCTGGCTGCTCCACCAACTTCAAGGAAGCGGTGTGCATAGACGCATACCGAGTATACGACTCGTGTGGAGA
>CAMMKL010000123.1 GCA_946497265.1 uncultured Clostridia bacterium
CCGACTGGCCTTTTAGATCGATCGTCTCCTCTTTTTCTGTAGGAACGTCTTTCATATCGCCCAGTGCGGCAATAACATTTCCTTTTACCTGTATAAATCCATTGGGAATCGGCTCCCCCTCCATCGTGTGCAACACGGCATTGATCAACAGCATGGCTCGTTTTCCTCCTTTTTTCCGCTTTGGCAAACAGCGGCATCCCTTCTGATATAACATAAAAACAGGGGCGGTTCGCACCCGCCCCATAGAACATTCCTTATCTGCTCGCTTGTACTCATCCTAGATTTATCTCTGCGGGCCGCCTCTGCGAGAAAAACCGCCGCGCTTTCCCTCGGTCACTCTCTTTAAATCAGACATTTTCTCATCGCTTGTCTGTTTAAAGCGGGACATCATATCTTCAAAGGAAACGGGTTCCGAAGATGCGTTCCGGCGGGTACTGCTCTGCCACTCAAAGTTGCCGGGCCGAGAGGGACGGGGAGCTGCACTGCGCGGCGCGCTCTTTGTTGTCTCTACGGCTTTTTTCATAGAAAGACTAACCTTACCGTCTTCATTGATATTCAGAACCTTCACTTTTACCGTCTGATTTTCCGTAACAAAATCACGAATTTCCTTGACAAACGTGGGGGCCACCTCAGAAATATGTACCATACCGGTTTTACCTCCCGGCAATTCCACAAACGCCCCAAACTTTGTTATCCCTGTCACTTTACCTTCCAGAACCATTCCTACCTCAAGCTGCATACAGTACCTGTTTCCTCCTTAGATTCCTTACCTTAATTACCGGCTATATTAATAAAAACGCGCTCTCCCGGATAGACAAGATTCAGGTTATCCCCGCGCGCCGCGCGTTCAATATATTCCTCTTTCTCTTCCTGCCCTGAGTCACTGACGCGTTTTATATCCTCGTTTTCTACTTCGACAATTTGGATCTGCCGGTTGAGTTCGTCGAGTTGATTGCGTTTTGCGGCAATCTGAATCTGCTGATTGATTAAGGTGACCAGCACGTATCCGATGAACACCAGAATCGCAAGGCGCAGCAGAAGCTGTTTTTTGGGCTTTCTTTTTTTTATTTCTCTCATGGCGTTTACTTCTTTCCTTGGAACCCCTGTTTTTCATGCAGAAGATACGTTTGAATGAATTATACACTACTTTCCCATACTGTTTCAAGCAAATTCTAAATTTTAGGAAAACTTTTTTCAAAAAAACGCTGCATTTGCGAATGGGAGGGGATAAAACGGCATGAATTCTAGCTTTTATGCGCCGAAGGACCCGCAAAATGCACCCGGCAAGCCATAAAACCAGCCGACTGAGCGTGCAATGGTGCAAACACCAGCCCACTGCCTCACCCAACAGGATAAACGCCCTTACCTCGCCGTTTTGGAAGGTAAAGGCAAACAAAAATGTTAGCACTCCGCAAAACAGCAAATAAAGGGAATCCTGCACAAACAATTTCCAGCCGCGCCAACGGGTAAGCATCCGCACAATCGTATTGGCATCATACAGAATGCCCAACACGATCCCAAATAGGCAGGCAAACAAAAAAACCTGCGGCTGTGCCGCAACGGAATGCTGCATACCGCCCTACTTTAACAGCCGGGCAAAAAAGCCCCCGCTGGTTTTTTGGTTTTCGCTGTAACTCATGGAAAAGATATTCCCTTCCAGCGTCAGCTCCCCCGACTCTACGCTTAACTTGTTGATCTTCAGATTGCTGCCATAGATGGACAGTTCCCCCAGATCGGTATACGCAATTACCTTTTGGTCGGTAAAGCTGTCTACATCAGAAACCCCGGTCACCGTCAGGTACGCCCGGTCTTCCAGAATAAGGCTGTGCGGCCGTTTTACCTGCTTTTTTTCTTCTGGCATAATGAATGTTCCCCCCTACAAGGTCATACTCCATGGTATGATAAGGGAACCCTTTTTATGCCCTTTTCTGGGACAATCGGCCTTAGTTGCCTTACTCCGATAAGATCCGGTAAAGGCCTGCCGCCTCCTCCTTTTTGGCATACTCGTTTACGCCGACCACCTCCGCCTTAAACGGCCGGCTGCCCATTTGGATTTCCAGAATATCCCCCGCCTTAACGTCGTAAGACGCCCGGGCGACCTTGCCGTTTACCAAGACGCGTCCTGCGTCGCACGCCTCGTTAGCGACGGTACGCCGTTTGATGATACGCGAAACCTTTAAATACTTATCAAGCCTCATAATAACTTCTCCTTACAAAAAGAGAGGGTGCAACACTGGTCACACCCTCGCCGTACGCAATTTATTTACCGCTTACCGCGCTTTTGAACGCCTTGCCGACTTTAAAAGCGGGAACTTTGGAGGCCGGGATGGTCATCGGCTCGTTTGTACGCGGGTCGCGTCCCTGCCGTTCGCTGCGGCTGCGGACTTCAAAGGTCCCGAACCCTACGATCTGTACCTTTTCTTCCTTGGCAACGGTTTCGATGATGGTATCCAACACTGCATTTACCGCCTGATCGGCATCCTTCTTAGACATCTCTGTCTTCTCGGCAACTGCCATAATTAATTCTGTCTTGTTCATGGTAAACCTCCATAATTTTTAATTCTGCTGTTTTCCGGCGCGCTCCTGCACCAGTATCTATGATTCAACGGCATACCTACACGCCGTGAATATCAGGAATGTTTGACTTCTTCCCACAGAGCGTCGAGTTCTGGAAGCGACGCCTTCTGGATATCCATTCCACGCTCTAAGGCCAGTGCTTCCAACTTACCAAAACGGCTGATGAATTTATCACAAGCTTTGGAAAGCGCCTGTTCGCTGTCCACATGGATAAATCGGGCCACATTGACGACGGAAAAAAGCAAGTCGCCCAATTCTTCCTCGCTGCTGTTCTGTCCTCCTTCATCAATCGCCTCTTTCAGTTCGTCCAGCTCTTCAAATATTTTAGCCAGCGCGCCGTCCACATTATCCCAATCAAAACCGGCCTTTGCCGCCTTTTTCTGTACTTTTTGGCTGCGCATCAAGGCCGGCAGCGCAGGGGATACGCTTTGCAGCACCTCTGTCTGGGTCTTCTGTTCCTTGGTTTGCATCTTAATGGCATCCCAATTCTTCAGCACCTCGTCGCTGGTCTTCGCCGATACCTCCGAAAACACATGCGGGTGGCGGATAATCAGCTTTTTACAGATACCGTCCACCACATCGGAAAAATCAAAAGACCCCTTTTCTTGCTCCATCTGTGCGTGGAACACCACCTGCAACAAAACATCCCCAAGTTCCTCTTTCAAAAGCTCGGCATTCTCGGTGTCTATTGCTTCTATGGCCTCATAGGTTTCTTCAATAAAATTCGCACGGATGCTGTGATGATCCTGTTCCCGATCCCACGGACAGCCGTCCGGAGAACGCAACAGCTCCATAATTTTGAGCAAATCCTGCATTTCATACTTCTCTTTGCGTTCAAATTCCATTTCGGCCACATCCTTTGTCCCAAAAATCGAAACTAGGTCTTATTTTACCCTATCCACCTGTGCTTTTCAAGTATTTTTGCAATTTTTTGTCCTTTTGGTAGCATCAGTACATCTTCCTTCTCCAATATACGAAGGGATAGCAGGGCAGCCACATAGAAAAACACGGCAACCGCCAAAGACGCCAATGTAATCAAGCGGGAAGAACCCAGCGCCATTGCCAGCAAACGATGGCTAAGGTAAGCCGACAGGGCGCAGATGCCCGCGGCTAAGGCAGGCTTTAGGAAAAGGGAAACAACGCTTAATTTTACCTTCGTCTGCCGTTTTAAGCAAACCAGAGCACCGACAACGATAAAGATATAGCATACGAGCGTTCCCAAACCCGCCCCCTGTATATTGATCTCCGGAATACCGACCACCACATAGTTAAGCGCGACCTTGATCACCACGCCGACCGAAAGCAGCTTCACCGGCAGATCTACCCTGCCGGCTGCCTGCAGCATGCTGCAAATCGGTGTGCTGGTAGCCAAAAAGATGGAGGCGATACCCAGCAAAGAAAGAACCTCGGCAATCACTGCAACTTCCGCCTCGTTGCCAGGCTGCAGATACAGCAGCTCGGCGATCGGTTTTGCCATTACAGAAAGGCCCAAGCCGGCCGGAAATGTAATCATGGTTGTAATACGGATGACCGATTCAATGCTCCGCCGGATTTTATCGCGTACGCCTTCCGTCCATGCCGCCGTCACCGTAGGCAGGGCGCTGATCCCAAATACTTGGGTAATGGCCGGAATGAGCATGACTATAGTATTTGCCGAAGCAAAGCATCCATACAAAATGGTGTGCGCCCGTCCTGCATTTTCTGTGTTTAAAAGCTGCGGATACAGTGAACAAAGCACATCGCCTTGCGTCTGCATAATATCCGATATTCGGCGTTGGATCAGCGAGGTGTCGATTAAGCCCGCCATATTGGTAATCAAAGCGCCCAAAGCGACCGGAACCGCGATGCGGATAAGCAGCCGCACCGTATCGCGCCCTCCTCTGGGCTTTGGCGAGGTCAGGAGTTCTTCTTCTGTAATCCCGTCGCCCTGCCGTTTGTAGCGGAGCATTAAGAAGAAAAAGCCTACAATAGCGCCTATGGTAATGCCCAGAATGGCCCCCGCAGCCGCAAGCGGAAGCAGCGCGCTCATAGCCTGGTCTTGCGTCGCATAGGGCGTCCCGAATATCGTGCCGTTGGCAGCGTACTCTTCCGTCCCCATCCGCATGATGATGGAAGAAAGGGTCAGGCCGATGATCAGCTTACAGACCGCCTCCACTATTTCCGAGACCGCCACCGGGGCCATGTTGCGCATGCCCTGATAATATCCCCGGTAAATGGAAAGCAGGCAGACAAACAAAATGGTCGGCGAGAGCGCCAGCGTCGTGTAAATGACGCCGGGGGAATTGATAAAACGCGCATATAAAAACGCTCCACCGATCATGCCGCCAAAGCAGATTAGCCCCAAAACCCCAAAGATAGGAACGGATACCCGATGGATCTGTTTGACATCTCGAAACCGGCGGCGAGCGATATTTTCCGATACCATGCGGGAGATCGCTATAGGGAATCCCGCCATAGCCAGCGTTTGCAAAGGGGCGTACAGCTCATAGGCCGCCGTGAAATAGCCGATGCCTTCCGCGCCCAAAATATCAAACAGCGGAATTTTAAACAGCGCGCCAATCAGCTTGACTACCGCCACCCCAGCGGTCAGGATCAAAGCGCTCTGCAGGAAAGATTGGTTCCGTTTTCCCGCCGGCTTTTTTGCACGTGCTTTACCTGGCATTGCAACACTTCCCATTCATCGTAATCGCGGCTAAAAATTTTGAGATTCTGTAATGCGGAGATCCGCTCCAGCCAAACGCAGGAAGAACCCCAGCCGTTGTATCGTCTATATGGCACGGCCAATGTGGCAATAAGCCTATGGATTATGAACTATTATATTATTCTGTAAACCAAGATATGTAAAGGGAACTGCAAAACTTTTACAACCTTATTACATCTTCCCACAGCAAAAGGCATAACAGCAGCCCACAAAGGCCAAAAATGCAGCCTAAGCCGGCAGGACAAACCATATGTAGGCTTTCCCATACGTTTTACGCATCAACGGCCTTTCTTACCTATTATACTTTCTCCTCGCGCTCATAAGATTAGGCCGTACTCTCCAATAAAACGATTGTTTTTATCTTTGGGATGCTCTTTGATGCCATCAAAGGCGGCATTCCAATATCGATACTCCGTACCTGCTGAATTTCCAGGAGGTTCTTTCCATAATTTTTAATACTGCTTTTTGGAAAAGCGCCTGTTCCAAGCCGTAACCTGATTGTAATGGATCTTTAAATTTCTGCGATATTACTGGCGGTTGCGCACAATTCGGCTGCTTGTATACAAAATCGATTATCTCCAACATCTTGCTGTCAATGATGGTTTCATCCTGTAGTATATCAAGCCATTGCTCCTTCTTTAAATCCAAAACGTCTTGTCCTTGCCACTGTGTTGCTCTAGCCATTCTATCGTCTTCCAATTGTAATTTGCCAAATTTTCTGCTATAATTTTGTTGATTGCTCTAAAATCCAAAAAGCAAGGGGATACGCAATGAACAACTATGAAAATCTATCATCTTACACAAAAGAAGAGCTGATAACGCTTATTGAGATGTATTCTAAGAATTGGCTTGCGATGGACGGCGTATGGTTCCAATCAATTGAACGCAAGTTGGGAATGGATGAGGCAATCTATCACGATGAAGAAGCGTGGCGCAGATTTACTGTGATAGAAGCAAGGCGTATCAAAGAGTTCCTTAAACTTAAGGACAATTCGGGGGTAGAAGGCCTCGCCAAGGCCCTACGGATGCGTTTTTATGCAAACATTAACAAGGATTACATGGAAATAAACGGCAATACCCTTACATACTGCGTCTTGGACTGCCGTGTCCAGACGGCGCGAAAGCGGAAAGGAATGCCGTTTCACCCTTGTAGATCGGTAGGAATGATTGAGTACAGCGAATTTGCTAAGGTAATTGATGAACGATTTACCTGCGATTGTGTCAGTTGTTTTCCTGTTATTACCGACGATACCTGCTGTTGCAAGTGGAGTTCCACGTTATCTAATGAACAGGTAAATTTAAATAACCCATTAGAAAGTTCAAAGGAAAAGGCGGGCCTCCCGCCCACAAAAAAG
>CAMMKL010000124.1 GCA_946497265.1 uncultured Clostridia bacterium
CCCGCAATGCAGGCAGTGTTCCCGCTCAATCACGACGGGCTTTCGGGTTATATCAATGCACTTCTGCGGGCATTTGGAATAACATCGTTTACAGCCGATACACTTATCCGTCACAAAGTAGCCGTTTTCCTTTGCCTGTGCGCCGCCAAAAGAAAAGTTTGTCCGCTCAATCGGAAATTTGGAGAGGTCAAACCATTCGCCGGTTCCTTCATAGACTTTAAAAACCGTGAGGGCACTGCGGGAGCGCGTGTCAGGATATATGCTCTGCATATATGGGTTCTTTCGGAACAGGTCAGGCAGCCTGTCCGAGCCGATCTCCTTCGCCTTGCCCTGTACCGACACTGCCACGCAGGATAGAGTATCTTCCCCTTTCATGGCGGTAAAAGCAATATCGTCATTGGCCTTCAAACGGTCATAAAAGCCTTTGCCTTTTGCAGTCAGAAAATAAAGGCCGTTTTCATCGTAGTCCATGATGTCGATGGCGCAGGTGACGGGCCGCCCCTCGCTGTCCACCGTGGCAAAAACGGTGGAGTGGATTTTCTCCACGATATACTGCAAGTAATCTTTTGTCTGCATAAGGAACCTCCTATTTCTGCCTTCCCTTTAAGATAGGGGTAAGCCGCTTGTAAAGCAACATGGTGACAATGCTAATTCCAATTCCTTTCAGCAAATTAAATGGGAACGCATTGAACAGCACAACATCCAATTTGGTCTTGATGAAAGGGATAAACTCACCAAAAGAAGCAATCAGTTGGTCGAGCGGCATAAAGGCCTCAAATACGGGAAGCAGGATAAAATAGTTGACAACGGCTGCAACGATTCCCATGACTACGCCGGCAATCAGGCAGGCAATCACCGCTGTCCTCTTTGTCTTGTGCAAGTTATAGACAATCCCAGCAGATACTACAAAACTGCTTCCCATGATAAAATTTGCAAGTTCACCGATACCGCCGGTAGAAGAAGTTAATAGCTGCAAAGCGTTTTTTACAAGTTCAATCAATACGCCAGATACCGGGCCGTATGCAAAGGCTCCAATCAGTGCGGGCAAGTCCGACAAATCCATACGCGCAAACGAAGGAGATAGCGGAACAGGAAATTCAAAAAAGGCAAGCACAAAGGCGATGGCAGAAAGTACGGCGGTCATTGTGAGCATACGCACATTCTGGATCGATGATTTCTTTTGGACAGCAATTGTTTTCTCCATAATTCTCCTATTGAGATATGATTTGGATTAAGAACAAGCCCCGCAAAGTCTGACACTTGCGGGGCTGTTCTTGTCATATCCTCTCTCGTCCGGACTATTCCCGTCGGTAACGGGATTGCACCGTTTCGGCTGCGCCTGCAGTTCGCAGACTGTCACTGTCGGTCAGGGATTTCAACTTGCCCCGAAGATATTGGGGAAATTCTGCTTAGAGGTTATACTCCTTTGGCGGGTTTCCGGAGAAGTCAGCGATTACGGCACGAGCGTCCTTCAGATAAAACACTTCAAAGATGGGGTTGGTGGCCTCGCCGTACTGCCCCTTGACGATGGGGTTTTGGATACACATTTCCTTGGCAGCCATGTTGTTCTCAAACACGGCCTCGCCGTTCAGGCGAATCCACGCATAGGCCGGACTGGAAACGGAAACCTCAATATTGGGGTTCTGCTACATGTCCGCGTAGACTTCCTTCTGGTTGTTGGTGCAGAACCACAATTTGCCGTCCATCTCACCGGCAAACATGAAGGGGCGGCACTTGGCCTTTCCGTCACGGCCTACGGTAGCCAGATACTGTACGGGATTTTCCTGCAAAAACTTTACGACTTCGTTCATGATGAATACCTCCTGATTTTGAATGTGGTTTTGGGGGATTGCAATTTTTATCTTGCAAGATTATAATAAATCCGTAAGCACCGATTGTAAAGTAAGCACTTTATTGTGCCGTAGTTACCAAAAAGAAACTATTAAAAGGAAGTGATACCATGCAGCAAGCAAAAGAGTTGCCCGCCTGCCCGGTAGAAACTACGCTCATGCTGATAGGTGATAAGTGGAAAGTCCTCATTCTGCGTGACCTCATGCCGGGGACAAAGCGGTTCGGGGAATTAAAGAAATCCATCGGCAGCGTGTCGCAGAAAGTATTGACTGCCCAGCTTCGGGATATGGAGGAAAAAGGGCTTGTCAGCCGACATGTATACGCAGAGGTGCCGCCACGGGTTGAATACAGCTTGACGGACCTGGGGAAAAGTTTAAAACCCATACTGGACGCGATGTGGACATGGGGAGAAGGCTACAAAGCGCAAAATAGTTAAAAATATAACGGGGCAGATTTTAAAATCTGCCCCGTTATTTTAATCGAAATAAATGGGATGCCGTCTATCTGTCTTGTGTGTTACTTTATGGCACATGGGCATTTATTTAAAAACTTAAGCGGCTCCCATCTTCCGTTTAACTGAATTCCATTCACTGAAAAATGTTTCACGCTCTTTGCATGGGGAAATGGAAAAGTTCACGTTTATCCGCGCGGAATTTTCCACATTTTGCGGTCATTCGGTTAAAAACTCTTTCACCCTTGCATACATCTTTTCATCCACAAGGGCGGTAACGGCAAGGCCATCGGCCATATATTCCTCACTCAGCAAAGCGGCCTTCCGCCGAAGCTCTGCGGCTATCCCAGCGTGGGCAAACGGCAATAATAACGATACCCTCTGTAGTTTTATAGGCAGATGATCCTCAATGGACTGCAGCAGCTCCGGTATCCCCGTACCCAGCTTGGCGGAAATGCGCACCGCGCCGCCGACCATCGGCATGTCGTTGATCGCGGGCAAAAGGTCGCACTTGTTCAAAACCGGGATAATGGGCGTACCGGCGCAGCCAAGCTCCTCCAAAAGCTTACGGGTCACCTCCAGGTGCACGCCGGCCTCCTCGCTGGAAGCATCGCACACATTCAGGATGATATCCGCAAGCGCAGCCTCTTCCAAAGTGGAATGGAACGCCTCTACCAAATGGTGCGGCAGGCGGCGTACCAGTCCTACGGTATCAATCAGCATCACGCTCACGCCGCTGGGCAGCTTGAGCGCGCGGGAGGTAGGGTCCAGGGTGGCGAACAGCTTATTTTCCGCCAATACGCCTGCCTGGGTCAGGGTATTCATCAGGGTCGATTTTCCAGCATTGGTATAACCCACAATCGCCGTGGTAACGATTCCATCTTTTTGACGGCGGCGGCGAAGCTGGCCGCGATGCCGGGCAAGCTCGGATAGTTGTTTTTTCAGGTTTTCCACTCTCCGGCGGATGTGCCTACGGTCGGTTTCCAGTTTGCTTTCACCCGGGCCACGGGTGCCGATGCCTCCGCCCAAACGGGAAAGCGCCAGCCCCTTGCCGGTCAGTCGCGGAAGCAGATATTTCAACTGCGCCAGCTCCACCTGCAGCTTTCCTTCCGCAGTATGCGCACGGGAGGCAAAGATATCCAGGATCAAGGTGGTGCGGTCAATCACGCGTACATCGGTTTCCGCCTCCAAATTCCGGATCTGGGTGGGGCTTAGTTCGCAGTCAAAGATCATCAGGCTGATTTCGTTGGCGATGCAGTATGCTTTGATTTCCTCTAATCGGCCGGAACCCACACAGGTGGCGGCGTCCGGTTTTTCCCTTTTCTGTATAAGGGAACCGACCGGCAGGGCCCCCGCGCTTTCCGTTAGCTCATACAGTTCCCGCAAGGAGGCCTCGGCGTCAAATTCACCGGTATCCACACTTACCAGCAAGGCTTGTTCCGGATGGATGGTATTTTCAAAAAACGGCATGTATCACTCTTTCTGATCCTCTTGCTCATCGGCCTCCGTGCCGGGGTTTTCTTCCTGGGCATCCTCTTCGCCTTCTCCGGAATCCCCTTCTTCGGAAGCTTCTGCGGGATCGTTCTCAATTTCAGGGTCTTCTGCTTCTTCAGTTTTCTTTTCGTCCGCAGCCTCTTCCGGTTGCGTCAGGCCAAAGGTGTTTTCTTCGTCCTCCTGCTCATGCTCCTTCTCTGCTTCGGTCACCGGCACAGAACGTTCGTAGCCGCTCACAAAGGTATAGGGGATGCCGTAGCCCAACATAACATAGCTCAGGATCTGCAAGGTGCTGGAACCCTGAATTTCAGTGCTCCAGGGCAACCCGGGCGCCAAAGAGGCCAGCAGGATATAAATGCCGGGCAGCACCATTAAAATAAGTACGCTCAGGCTGAAACGGCGGATTTGTTTGCCCTCGCCCACGCGGGTGGCGTAGAACAGCAGCAAGCCAAACACGATATAGAGGGCGGCGGCCGTCAGGAGCCGGAGCGTGTAATCCGGGATCGTGCTGATCCAGGAGCTGATGAAATACATACAGACCACATATGCAATTACTAGGAACGCGGACAGAAATTGGTTCAGGCGTGCTTCCTTCTGCGGGGTGGACGGGTTGATTTTCATAATGAACTCCTCCAGTTTATTATCATAATTTTAGATGATTATATCACATATATTTGACAGCTGCGTGAAAAACGCGCAAATTAATGCCTATATTTCGCTGCCAGCGCCACCCAACCCTTTTCTTCAAGCCGCTCGATGACTTCAAATTTGCTTTCTACCGCCTGCAAGACGTCATCGAGGCGGGTGTCGATGATCCCGCTCATCAAATAAACGGTATCGGGATACATATATGCTTCCACGTCTCCGGTCAGCTTTATGATCACATCGGCTACGATATTGGCCACAACGATGTGGTAGCTCCCGGTTACCTTCTCCGTCAGATTGCCGCAAATCGCGGTAAAACGGCTGTCCACCCCGTTTAATCGGGCATTTTCCACCGCGGTCTTTACAGCAAGCTCGTCAATATCCACGCCGACCGCTTTACCGGCGCCCAAAAGGAGGGCGGCCACCGCCAGAATTCCGCTGCCGCAGCCTATGTCCAGTACCGTACAGCCCGGAAACACATAGCGCTCCAAAAGCTTAAGGCAAAGGCGGGTTGTCTCATGGGTGCCCGTACCGAACGCCAGGCCGGGTTCCAGGTTGAGCACCGTCCGGCCCTGTGCCTCGGGTAACTCCTCCCAAGCAGGCCGGATGAGAAGTTTTTCCCCAACCGGGATTGGATGAAAATACTTCTTCCAGTTGTTTATCCAATCCTCTTCTTCACAACCGGCGGTGTCCAGACTGTAGTTTATCCCTTCCTCACACAAACGCTCCTGTAGAAACGCTGCGGCCTCCGCCGGGTTTTCCTCAGGACTGATGTATACATGCACCACACCTTTGGTCCTGTCTTTTTGCAGCAACTCCTCATCAATCAGATCAATATGGGCAATCTCCCACGCTTCCTCCTCCAGATGGGAATAGTCTTCTACATAAATGCCGTAGGGCACCACCATTTGCGCAATGTCCCCGGCACGTTCCACATCCTTGGCGGGTACTGTAATCATCAGTTCGGTCCATTCCATAAAGTTCCTTTCCCATTCCTTTCTATGCCATTAAGTCCCCCCCCCGCCTGTTTTGTGAAACGAAGGGTGTTTGCTTTGATGCATGAGCACATTATATCCTATTTCCCTTCATGGTACAACCATAAGGCTTTTTCCGTCGTTAACCGACCATTTTAAAAAATATGCGCAGACGGCCCTATCCAAAAATGCAAGTCGAGAAAGAAGACGGAATTTTTTATAAAATTCAGGAAACAATTTTGCTCTCCACTTTTCCCCAAAGGGAAGCACATTCAAAAGCACAAATTCCCGCATTAAAATAAAAATCTATTTTATGTGATAAAATATCACAAAAATCGCCCTTATACAGTCAATAAATATACCTTTATTCCACTTTTTTGTGCAACATCCCCATATAGTGTGTAGAATGGTTGTCAGTGTTATGTATTGATTTCATTTAACACATAGTATAAAATAAATTTGTAAGAATTGGTTACCAAAATATAACAGTATGGGAGGTTCATTATGGCAAGAACAGCAAACAAAGACGTCGGCGGCCACTCTTTTGAAGACTACTTCAAGCGTGCCACCAGCCCTCTTCTCGTTCTGCATCTGCTGAATGAGGAACCGATGTATGGTTACAAAATGACTCAGGAACTGAAAAAACGCAGCAATGCGGTTTACAACATGAGCTTTTTGTATCCGGTACTGTATCGATTGCAGGAACAGGGCTTTGTCACAGAGTTTTCAAAGGAAATCAATCACAGACTACGCAATTACTATGCAATCACGGATATCGGCCGTGATTACCTGGAACAGCTGAAGGTCAAATATCAGATGCTGCTGGTAGCAGTAGAGGATATTATGAACAGCAGCGCAACATCAGAAAGTGAAACGGAGGAACCGGCAGATGAGTTGGAGGGGGATTCAGAAGCCGCTATGGTATTCGCGAAGTAAAGCGCCATGGTTCCTATTAGCAAACCGCTTGGATGGTACCTATTGCAGTGAACACTTACCCCACTCGGAAGTACCTTCCAAATGGTTTTCCGTTGGCCATTTTCATCAAAGGGGTCGGCGCACCTGCTATTCGGCATACCCCATTGCAAAATGTTCCCTGGCCGATCGGACACAGGG
>CAMMKL010000125.1 GCA_946497265.1 uncultured Clostridia bacterium
TGCAGAGAATAGCTGTCGGGGGCCTGAGCCGGCTGCCAGTAGGTCGCATCAAGCGCATCGAACGCGAACGAAGCGTATGCGCCCTCTTCCGCAGAACTGGCGCTGGCGGAAGCGTTGGTATCCCAGAAGTAAAGGTTCGCCTCTCCTCCGCCAAGGGTAACGGTAAAGCTGCCGTCGCTTAAAGAGACTTCCTTGATCTTGCCGCTTCCGTTTGCATCCACGTCGTCCTTATCCACCACGTAAAGCGTATGGGAGGCTGCAAATTCCGGAGTAACGGTAACGGTGATCTGCTGGCGGGTATTGTTGGCAGAACCAGCCTCCCGGGCGGGTATATTAAACTTATTGTATTGTTCGGCTTGCCCGGCTACCAACCCGTTCATAACCATAAATGCTTTGGGCGCCGTAGATCCTTCGAAATATTCTTTTATTTCACTTTCGTACAAACCGGGCAAGGTGTTGTAATAGCCCACCACTACGTCGCCAGTCTGACCGTTATGAGCCGTAGACAGGCTCTTTACATCGATGCTAGCTAAGCCGAATTCCCGGTTTTTCCCCTGGCTTTCTTCATCGTCAAAGTTGCCCATACGGAACCCGTCTGCAGAGGCGTTTGCTTCGCTCCCCATTTCTCCTAGCTTAAACATGATCCAGTCGTTGTTCAAGCGGGTAAGCTGGTCGTCGATGGCATGCACCCGGTCAATAATCTGCCCCCATTCCAGCAGGCCACGGGTAGGCGTACCATCCTCATCCCATAAATAGGAGCGGTCAAACTGAAATTCCACCCGGAAGAAATTCAGCCATTTCGCACCGGAAAGGATGGAAGCATTTACAATCAGGTTCTTATTTGACTGGGAATGACTGAGCGCAAAAGAATCCACATATTGTCCGAACAAAATGGGTTTCGCTCCGGTGCCGTCGATTCCGCCGTAAGCAAGCTCCCGGTAAAGGCTCCATGTATTCAGGCCAAGCAAACGCCGAGCCGCATCCTTTTGCGTATTTTCATTCGAAAGATTGATACTGGAAGGGCTTGCCCAACTGGAATCCCCGTAATAGTCGTCCCAAGTCAGCATATCCGGCTGGGCAATCTTTAAGTATTCCTCAAGGTTTGCCCGTCCCCATTGGTTTACGCACTGGTTGCTGTGCAGAATAACACCGGGATAATGCTCGCGGGTCCAATCGAACCATTCGGCAAAGGCCTCGGCTTCGCTTGTACTGTAGCCGCCTTCGTCACCGAAGCAGAAGCTGACGGCGTTGCCGATATAGGGTTTCATAGATTCGGGGATAAAATCGCGAGGTTCGCCGGCGGAACCCATCCCGTTCCCGCCAAAGGGCGCCTTGGCGATGCCCCATAAGGAATCGGGATTGTAAAGCATATAATCCGGATTTTCAAAATCCGGGTCATAAAACAGCGGTCCGTCATAGCCGAACTGCTCTGCTTCCTCGGCGGTAGGTACGCCGCGCCCATAGCCGCTGCTGGGGGTCCAGCCTGCCATGGTAAGCCCACGTTCTATAACCGTTGCCTGTCCACCGGCAATGTATTGATGCCGTTCTTCATGCTGATGGGGAACGCTCGCGCCTTCCGGGGCAGGCTGTTTTTCGGGTACTTCGCCTGCGTCATAATAAAGCATAAACTGGTAAATACGCAGCTCTTTTGCCGGGAATTGCCAGTTCGTTACCTCAAAGCGGATATAACGCGCGTCATAAGATACGCCAAACTCATAACGGGTCACGTTTTGATGCCACTGTACTCCGGTATTCATATTGCCCTTGGTAACGGGAGATTCCCACGTCTGGCCGTCTGTACTCACCGAAATACGAACCCGATTCTGTTGAAGATTCAGGTTGGATGGCCCAAAGGCGGCGCGAATGCGGCTAACGCTGTACACATCGCCCAAATCAACCGTAAACAGCTCTGTCGCCGCTTCTGTGCCCTGGGCGTTGGGTAACTGGTCACCCGGCACGCTCCAATAGCTCTCATCCGTCTCTACATAAGAGCCGTCCGCTTTTTTGCTCTCCGGCAAGACTACAAGATAATCCTTTGCAAGGATTTCCATGAGCTTTTCCTCATTGCCGAACGCAGTGGAAATACTCAGGTTATTCATGATCTCATCGTTCTTCACAATGGCGCGGCGACCGCGGTAGTCTGTGTCCACCTTATCAACGGTGACCGTATACGTGTTGCTGCTATTGTTATCAACAACCGATACTTCAATTTCATAAACACCGGTTTCGCTCACATCAATGCTCAGGTATCCATCATCATTGAGCGGCTGTCCATTGACCATAATGTCCGCAGTTTCAGAAGCCGCAAAGGGATACACCTGGATTTCATCGACCGAGCTGTACGCGGTACCCTCATACTCGGTGATTTCCGGTGCAAAACCAATGTCGTTGACCTTAACTCCAGTCGGAATGTCGCCTACCGGCGTCAGCTCATAGACCCGATCGATAATCAGGTTTTCAAGCTGCGGTTTTGCCTGCGCCGATTCTTCCGCATAGGCGGTAGGTGCAAGCGGCAGGATGGTTGAGCAAATGATAGCAAAGGCGCATACCAGGCTTAACAGGATGCGCGGCCGTGTTTGCCTAACCCTACGGCTAGGCGGTTTTCTACGATGTTTGACCATTGTTTTCTTCCTCCTTAACTTTATGCAGTTGTCCGGGATCCATTCTGCCTAATGGTTAGATACTAGAAACATTCGAAACAGGATCCCTATATTAAGTAAGAGTCTAGTATCTATCATTATAATAGCATCCTATTTTGACATACAAAAGTAGAATTATTTTATCTAAAGTGTACTTCTTTTTTACGAAAGGGAAGGGAATCCCCGTCCTTTTCCTTTCTATCTCCTACTTATGCTGTAAGAATTTACTTCTTGTATCATTTACTCGGAAATGGTAGAATAACATCGCAGAAAAATGAACAAAGGAGGGAAACCTTTATGAAGTTATTACAAAAGCTTGCCCTTTATGCTATGGCCTTTGTCCTGCTGATTGCCGCAGGTTGTGCACGGCCGCCTCAGGCAGATTCTAAGGATCCATTGGCCGGGCGCTGGCAAGATGTTTACGGACTGACGGAATACGAATTTTACGGAAAACAGCAGCTGAAAATGAAAGCCATGGGGATGGTTACCTTTGACGGCAGCTATTCCGTCGATGGGGATCAAATGACGGTTACCCTTTCTATTTTAGGCCGCCCAGACAGCCATTGCTATACCTTCCTGCTACAAGGGAACCGGTTCTTTTTGAACCAAACGGAATTTGTACGCAAACAATAAAGATCCTACCTTAATAGAAAGGTAGGATCTTTGTTTTTTGGCTTTTATGGGGTCACGTTTTCTTCCGTTGCTCCCCCAAGACATTCCGCTTTTTGTTTTCTTTGTTCCCGAAGCTTTTGAAAAAATTCCTTTAATATACCGGCACATTCTTCTTCCAGCACCCCAGCCGTTACTTCGGCCTTATGATTGTATGGTAAGGAAAACAAATCGATCACCGAGCCGCAGGAACCGGCCTTGGCGTCCCTGGCTCCATATATTACCCGGGGAATACGCGCGTTGATAATGGCTCCCGTACACATCGGGCAGGGCTCCAGAGTAACATACAGCTCACACTGCCACAATCGCCAGCCGCCAAGCGCTGTACATGCATTGTGTATCGCTTCCAGCTCCGCATGGCAAAGGGCATTTTTTCCGTTCTCCCGCCGGTTGCGTCCCCTCGACAGGATCTCCCCTTCTTTTACAATAACCGCCCCAACCGGAACTTCGCCCTCGTTTGCCGCTTCACGCGCCAAACGCAGGGCTTCCCGCATAAACCGTTCGTCCCTTGTCATGAGTACAGCGCCGTTACCAATGTAGTGTAAAGGGCCAGCAGAATCACGACGCTAATGATTCCAGGAGCAGCAAAGCAGGACTCTAAGCGGCTTTTTAAAGAATACGGCTCTTGATGGGGCTTTACTGCAAAAAAATCTTTTTCTTTTTTTAAAAGGTACCGCGCGCCAAAAAATGCGGCTACCAACAGCAGCAACATAGAACCATAGGAGAAGATCATCATGACTTGATCCGCTACATACTGTTCTGCCACCTGCATCATACAGGAATAAAAGTTATTGGCAAAATGCACAACGATAGCAGGCAGCAGGGAATTGGTGCGCACCACCAGGTATCCAAGCACCAATCCTACTATAAAGGCAAACGGAAGCTGCACCAGATTGCCGTGCATAAGGCCGAACAAGCCGGCAGAAACCAAGACGGCAAAACCGTCCCCAAACTTTCGGAGCAGGCCGAGCACCACCCCGCGAAAAGCAAGTTCCTCCATAATGGCTGGAATCACGCTGAAAACAATAAAAAATAGAAGGATGGAGGCCGCCCCGGTGGGCACCGGAGAAGGGGCGCTGCTTTGTGGAATGCCGAGGGATTCCAAACGCATCCCAAGGATGCTGGTAGCGATGTTGGCAAACATGGCGCAGCCCATCCCTACCGCCAAGCAGGCTATCAGCTTCCGCCCGCCAACCTTTTGAAACGGGAACGCCTCATTGGCGCTCACCCCGGTAATCTTTAGCGTCAACAGATAAACCGGCAGCACGGCTAAGGAAGCGTATACGCCGTACATTAAAAAGTAAGCCACTTGGTCGGTTACCCCCTGCCAAGCTCCGGCCGCCTCGTTCCAATCATACAATCCCCAACCCATCAGCATGTTCAGGGCAAAGGTAGCCACCAAATTCATTGCGGCAAAGTTTAACAAAACTGCAAACCCGGCAGCCGAGCATCGCCGGCGCAGCTCCTTTTTATATGACCTCTGCGCATCGTATGGAGTATAGAAACGGTTGCGCAGATCGGAATGCATGTAGTTCATAGGGCACCTCGCTTCTCTTTTTCGGATTGCCTAACGTATCCCGGAATTCTTAAATGGATATACGTTTATTATAGCAATGTCTTAAAGAGAAAGCAATATGCGCGTGTTACTCCACGGCAACGGATGCATCCGGTACAGTCGATGTGGGGGAATCTTCCTGCGTAAGTACTTTAAGAACATTCTGTACTTCTTCGGCAGCCTGTTCCCCCTGCAAGTGTTCCCAGGCATAAAGCATAAAGCCGTCGCAGCCTTTTTCCCGGCTGTATTCCACTTCACGCTTCAGGATATCCCCTCCGTTTTTCCAAGTACCTTCGTCGGCGTCACTGCCCGCCTTGTAGACGGCGAGCCCATAATAAAGCTTAACGTCTTCGCAGCTGACCAATTCCCGCCAGGTATCGGCCATTACATTATAAGGCAGCAACGGATGTTCAAAATTCACGTACACCTGCGGGCAAAGGTAATCCACATAACCTTTCCGGCTGCCCCAGGTACGCACATCCGCCCCCATATTTTCATCGTTCGACACATTCCCCTGCGGCGAAATGCCGAATTCCACCTCCGGGTTCTTGGCTTTGATTGCGCTATACACACCCGAAACCAAGGTATTGATGTTGCTGGTCCGCCATTCGAGCAAGGTCAACGGTTCGCTTCCTTCCCCCAGCCCGTCACAGTAGGCTTGATAGCTGACGGCGTCAAAATCAGCGCTGGTGGTAGGGTAAAAATAATCGTCGAAATGAATACCATCCACCGGATAGTTTTCTACAATCTCCTCCACTCCGCGGATAATCCGCTCCCGCACTTGAGGTACGGCGGGATTCAAATATTTTCCGTCTTCCCAATCGATCACCCAACTGTCGTTGGAAGCGTCTTCGTCTTCCCGGTATTGGCGGTAAGGGTTTGTTTCTGCAAGAGAAGCGGGCGATTCCCCTAGCTGGATGCGCAAAGGGTTCAGCCATGCGTGTATTTGCATGCCTTCCCGGTGCGCCGCCTCCACCATATAAGCCAGAGGGTCATAGCCCGGATCTTTTCCCTGCTCGCCCGTCAAAAGGTGCGACCAGGGAAAATACTCCGAAGGATACAAAGCGTCCCCATAAGGGCGTACCTGGACAATTAAGGTATTCAACCCGCATTCTTTGGCAACCCGGATGATGTTGTCAAACTTATCATGAAAAGCCTGTTCGCTGTAATCCGTCCCCGCCATGTTTAGCGTCATATAGGGCACCCACACAGCGCGCATTTCGTCTGGGGGATTGACCTCGACATCGTTTTCAAAAAGATGCTGTGCCCCCTGGGGCGTATTGCCGGGCGGCTGGGGAGTTTCGGCCTGCGGGCGGCTGAGGGCGGCGCTGGCCCAAATAGATCCCGACAGGAGCAGCAAGGCACAGAAAAACGGCAGCGCCCTTTTCAAAAATCCCATTCGCACAGTGCTGGGGGGCGTATGCAAAAAATCTTGTGGTTTCATTGACATCTTCCCTTTATTCCGTTAGGATAGGTGCATAAGCCAAAGCAAAGCGACAGCTTGCCCTTTTCCTTTCGATTAAGGCAGGTACACCGTTCTTTCCATTTATAGGATGGTACGGACAAAAAAAG
>CAMMKL010000126.1 GCA_946497265.1 uncultured Clostridia bacterium
ACGCGCAAAACCGTGGACGATGTGTGCGACATGCTGCTGGCAAAGGGCCTGCCGTTACGATCAACCACGCCTTTTCATGGGCGGGATTTTCAAAAGCGGGACCCGATTCCATCAGCTTTAAAAAAACGGCCTGTACGGCGTCTTCCGCATCCATTCGGTTCTTTAGATACAAAAAACAAACCCGGTATATCGTATCAATTTGCCGGTTATAGATTTCTTCCATTTCTTTTTCCGTGCGTATTACGGCATTTGGCACGCCTCATCGCCTCCTCTCTCCTATCCAGAATACAATCGAACCGCCCCATTTGTTGCGGTATTGATAAAAAAACTGCCTGAAACCAATCGGCTCCAGGCAGGATTTCTGTTGTGTTACAGAAGATGGATGTTGTTTTGTTCGCAGGCCTTTACCATTTCCTCCGGCCAGACGGAGGCCTGCACTTCCCCGATATGGGCGCGGCGAAGAAACAGCATGCAAAGCCGGGACTGTCCGATGCCGCCGCCGATGGTCTGCGGAAGCTCCCCCTGTAAAAGTGCTTTCTGGAAGGGAAGCTCCGCCCGCTCCAAACAGCCGCTGATTTCCAGCTGCCGGCGCAGGGTTTCGCCATCCACACGAATCCCCATGGAGGAAATCTCTATACAGGTATCCAGCAAGGGATAGTCGATTAAAATATCTCCGTTTAAATTCCAGTCGTCGTAATCGGGTGCGCGCCCGTCATGCGGCTTGCCGGATTTCAAAGCGCCGCCAATTTGCATCAAAAAGACCGCTCCGTATTCTTTGGTAACAGCGCGTTCCCGTTCTTTTGCAGTCATATTGGGAAATCGCTCTTCCAATTCCGCAGTCGTGACAAAGGTGATTTCCTCGGGTAAAAACGGCTTAAGATGCGGATATTTTTGATATAAATAGGCTTCCGTCGCCTTTAAGCACTGGTAAATGCGCATGACCGTTTCTTTTAAATAGTTAAGCGTACGTTCCGACGGGTCTATGATACATTCCCAATCCCACTGATCCACATACAACGAGTGCAGGTTGTCGGTATCCTCGTCGCGGCGAATGGCGTTCATATCCGCATAGAGTCCTTCCTCCGGCCGGAAGGCGTAACGTTTGAGCGCCATACGCTTCCACTTCGCCAATGAGTGGACAATTTCGCACACAGCATCCCCTTGTTCGCGGATGCCAAAGGTTACCGGGCGTTCGTATCCGTTCAGGTTGTCGTTTAATCCGCTGGAAGGAAAAACAAACAACGGTGCCGATACGCGCGTTAAGTGGAGCGATTGCGCAAGCTCCTGTTCAAAAAAATCTTTGATCTGCTTAATTGCTACTTCGGTTTCCTGAATGCTCATCCCGGTGTCATAATCCTTTGGGATAATCAAATGTTGCATGAAACGTTTCCTCCGATTCTAACAGGGCGAAGAACTTCCCCTTTGATGCTGCTGTAAATTTCTGGCTAACAAAGCCGTTTAAACGCCATCAATACCGGCCCAGGTACCGGTCGATCTCCCACTGGGTAACAATATTGCGGTACAGGTTCCATTCAGCCTGCTTGGAGGCGACGTATTTGTGGAACACGTGGGAGCCCAGGGTCTGATAGATGAGGCTGTCTTTTTTCATGGCGCGTACGGCACGGTCGAGGTTGTCCGGAATGTTTTCGATCCCCATGGCCTCCCGTTCATCCTCCGTAAGTTTAAAAACATTTCCGTCTATGGAAGGCGGCGGCGTGAGTTCCCGGCGGATGCCGTCAAGTCCGGCGGCCAAGCAGACTGCCAGCACCAAATAAGGGTTGGCGGACGGGTCGGGGTTTCTGAGTTCAATCCGAGTGCCTTCTCCCCGCGCGGAAGGAATGCGGATCAACGGGCTGCGGTTCTGGGTAGACCAGGCGATATAAACGGGCGCCTCATAACCGGGGACCAGGCGCTTGTAGGAATTAACAAGAGGATTGGTGATCGCCGTCATGCCTTTTGCATGCTCGATTACGCCCGCTATGAAGTGGTAGGCGATTTTGCTCAGGCCGTTTTTGTCGTTTGGGTCATAAAACGCATTTTTCCCTTCCCTGCGCAAAGACATATTGATGTGCATACCGGAGCCCGCTTCGTTAAAAAGTGGCTTCGGCATAAAAGTGGCGTGCAGGTTATGCGAATCGGCAATGGTTTTTACCGCCAGTTTAAACGAAATGATATTGTCCGCCGCCGTGAGGGCTTCGCTGTATTTAAAATCGATTTCGTGCTGGCCGTGGGCGCATTCATGGTGGGATGCCTCGATCTCAAATCCCATGTCCTCCAGCGTAAGGCAGATCTCCCGGCGGGCCTCCTCGCCGCGGTCAACCGGGCCCAGTTCAAAATAACTGCCGTTATCAATGGTTTTGGTGGTAGGTTCCCCAGACTCGTCGGTTTGGAAAAGGAAAAACTCGCATTCCGGCCCTACAAAAAAATCAAACCCCATATCCGACGCCTGCTTGAGGATGCGGCGCAGTACATACCTTGGATCGCCGTCAAAGGGTTCTCCATCCGGCCGGTGAACGTCACAGATAATACGCGCCACCTTCCCGGTTTTGCCGGATTTTTCCGTCCAGGGATAGATCATAAACGTGCTGAGATCCGGGTAAAGCTCCATATCCGATTCTTCGATCCGAACAAACCCCTCAATGGAGGAACCGTCGAACATACATTTATTGTCGAGCGCCTTTTCAAGCTGGCTATGGGTAATGGCCACATTTTTGCACGCGCCGAAAATATCGGTAAATTGCAGCCGGATAAACCGGATACCTTCCTCCTGAACAATACGGATGATGTCTTCTTTGGTGTAATTTGCCGTAGTAGCCATATATATGCCTTCCTTTCCTTTTCATAAAAGAAAGCGTCCCAAAATCATTTCTCTTGGAACGCCAATTGAATCAAAACTTCGGTAAAAATCCCCTAAGGGACCTCCAGCATTTCACCGGACGGAAGAGAATTCCGCTCGTATGGTGTTTATTATATCACAGCAAACCAGGGGCTTTCAAGCCCGGATGGGCGGTATCGGGAAAAATTCAAAAAGTTTTTAGCCTTTTGGCATGGATTTACGAAAGGCCTCATCTTCTGACCGGTATATTTTTTCCCTCCAGATATTCCTTAAGTTGCGGAATGGTAATCTCTCCAAAATGGAACAAGGAGGCCGCCAGCACCGCGTCGGCTTTCCCGAGCGTAAAGGCGTCGTAAAAATGTTCCAAGGTTCCAGCGCCGCCGGATGCAATCACCGGGATACCTACCCGCTCCGAAACAGCGCGGGTCAGCTCCAGATCATAACCGTTTTTGACGCCGTCGCAGTCCATGCTGGTCAACAGGATTTCTCCCGCCCCGCGCTGTTCCGCTTCAACCGCCCATTTCAGCGCATCCAGGCCGGTGTTGATCCGCCCGCCGTTGATATATACGTCCCAGCCGCCTTCTTTACGGCGTTTGGCGTCAATGGCGGCAACCACGCACTGGCTGCCGAACTTATAGGCCGCCTCGTTGATGATTCCCGGCCGGCGGATTGCTGCGGAATTGACCGAAACCTTATCCGCACCGGCACGCAACAGCTGTACGAAATCTTCTACCGTTCGAATCCCTCCGCCCACCGTAAAGGGGATAAATATATTCTCCGCCACCTTGTTCACGATATCCAGCATGATGCCGCGCGCATCGGATGAGGCGGTAATGTCCAAGAGCACTAGTTCATCCGCTTCCTGCTGATCATAGGAAATCGCCGCCTGCACCGGGTCGCCGGCATCCCGCAGATTGACGAATTCCGTCCCCTTCACCACACGTCCGTTTTTCACATCCAGACAAGGTATGATACGTTTTGCATGCATGATCAGCAACCTCCCTTTTCTACGATCGCGGCAAAATTGCGCAGCATCTTTAATCCGACCGCCCCGCTTTTTTCCGGATGGAACTGCGTAGCATAAACATTTTGATATTGTATGGAGGCGTCGATCGTTACGCCGTATTCCGTTTGGGAAGTGACGATCTCCCTGTTTTCCGCCTGCAGGTAGTACGAATGTACAAAATATACGTACGGTTCCGCTTTCAACCCCCGAAACAGCCCTTCGTCCCGTAGAATGGAAAGGAAATTCCAGCCCATATGCGGCACCTTAAGCCCTTTTCCCGCCGGGATGCGGGCGATCGAGCCCTTTAAAAGCCCCAGCCCTTTGGCGCCGGGGCTTTCCTGGCTTTCTTCAAACAGGAGCTGCAACCCCAGGCAAATGCCCAATAGCGGTTTTCCGCTTTGCACATAGGCAAGAACCGCCGGTTCCAAACCAGACTGCCGCATGCATGCCATCGCGTCCGCAAAGGAACCTACCCCGGGCAGGATTGCTCCTTCTGCTTTTAATAGGGTTCCCCGGTCCGCCGCAATACCGGCTTCACAGCCGATAAAGCGCAACGCTTTAAGAACACTCTGCAAATTTCCGGCGCCATAATCGATTACCGCTATCATAACTCATCATCCCTCTTGTTTACAATTCCTCGTTTCGTATATTTTACCATCCTGACCGCGAATAAGCAAATATATTTGCAAATCTGCTCCATTTTCCGTTTAAAAGCTTCGCCTGAAGGTTAAGAAAAAGGTATTTCTTTTCGCTTAACACATACAAATGCATTGACTAACTTTTTGAACTGTTATAATATAAAAACTACCTTGTATTTTGGGGGAAGAGGAATGGATTATTTATCTTTGATCGGCATTGCGGTGGGATTATCAATGGACGCCTTCGCCGTATCGGTGACAAACGGAGCGGTTACCAGGGGGTTGAAATTTTCCCACGCGCTGAAAATCGCCTTCTGTTTTGGCCTTTTTCAGGCAATGATGCCTATATTGGGCTGGCTCGTCGGCAAGGCGGGGGAAGGGTTTATCAGCCAATTGGATCACTGGGTCGCCTTTATCTTATTGGGCTATATCGGTGGAAAAATGGTTTTCGACGCCTGGAAAGAACGCGGCAAAAAAACCGAATGCCAATGCAGATCCCCCATTGGAATGAAAACGCTCCTTATGATGGCGGTTGCTACCAGCATAGACGCATTGGCTACCGGTATTATCCTACCCTCAGCTGTTGGCGCCTCCACCATTCTGTTGATGGCCTTTGCGGTCACTTTTATTGGCTTGATTACTTTTTTTATCAGTCTGGCCGGCGTTTACCTGGGTAAAAAATTCGGCGACGTGTTCTGCTCCAAGGCAGAATTAGCGGGCGGTATCGTCCTGATTTTGATCGGTTGCAAAATATTAGTCGAGCATTTATTCTTTTCCTGATCTCAACACAATTTATAATCCAGCCGTTCCCTTATCGAAGTGTCCGCCTTTACATAGACTCATGCACCCTTTGTCCCCCTTTTTATTGTCGGGCTAGATTTTACATTTAAAATCACTAAGTTTATCTGTCTTTTATAATGCAAAAGTTGTGACTCGAATTGTTGGTATCACTTTGTATAAAGCGGCTTGCCGTTTCAGTGGTTGGGAAATGAATACAGGCTATGTTGTACGCCTGAGCCGAATGGCCGGCATGGTTTCCCTATTTTTCATTGCGCCCGTGCGCATGATGTGGTATGATATAAAATTGAATTATTCTGGTCGGAACTTTTTCGTACCAGTTACCTTTTGGAGTGTGATTTTTGTGACGAAAAAACGCATAGCCGTCCTGTTTGGCGGCGTATCCTCCGAACATGAAGTTTCCCGTATGTCCGCCGCTACTGTGTTGCGCAATATCCCAGAGGAAAAATACGAGGTGCTCCAGCTAGGCATTACCAAAGAAGGGAAATGGCTGTTATTTACCGGTAATACGGACGAAATCCTAAACGGAAACTGGGAAAGCAACCCCCTTAATCGCCCGGCCTTTCTGCTTCCCGATACCACGGTACATGGCCTGCTTGTCAAGGAGGCAACCGGTTGGAATACCGTTCGGCTGGACGCCGCTATCCCGGTGTTGCACGGCAAAAACGGGGAAGACGGTACCATGCAGGGCCTATTGCAGCTTGCCGGCATCCCTTTCGTGGGCTGTGACGCCACTTCCTCCGCTGCCTGTATGGATAAGGTAATCACCAACGTCATGCTGGAGCACGCCGGCATCCCCCAGGCCCGGTTCACCTGGCTCTACGCGGCTGATTTTGACCGTGACCCGGAAGGCGTCACAACCGCCGTAGAAGCAGAGCTTGGGAGCTATCCCCTCTTTGTAAAGCCCGCCAACGCCGGTTCTTCTGTGGGGGTAAGCAAAGCCT
This sequence comes from uncultured Clostridia bacterium, assembly GCA_946497265.1. Classification (GTDB taxonomy): domain Bacteria; phylum Bacillota; class Clostridia; order Oscillospirales; family Acutalibacteraceae; genus CAMMKL01. The sequence continues at coordinate 6,223 of CAMMKL010000126.1, forward strand.
GCAACCGGGAAGACCTGATGGCTGGGCTCCGCAAAGCCGCAAAGGAAGACCGCAAGGTCCTGATTGAAGAAAACATCGGGGGGGAGGAAGGGGAATGCGCCGAATGGGGCAACGAAAATCAAA
>CAMMKL010000127.1 GCA_946497265.1 uncultured Clostridia bacterium
CGGTGTTAAGGGAGGTTGGTTTCTTTTAATGCGGCAACGAGGCGCTCCACCAATTCCACCTGCTGTTCATTTAGGCCGTCAACGCAAACCCAATTTCGCGTTTCTAAGCCTAGCAGATAATCGGTTTGTACGTCAAAGACCGCGCCGATCTTGCAAAGCACCTCCATAGAAGGATACGCCGCCCCCTTCTCGTAAGTACTGACCGTAGATTTTGCAATATCCAGACGCTTTGCCAGTTGGTCCTGGGTCATATTCCTTTGTTTTCTCAAAGTGAGTAGTTTTTTCCCGAAATCAGATGACATCTATTTTCACCTCAGTTACTTATCCTACCAAAAAAATGTAAAAAAAACTACAGTGGAACATAGTAATTGAGGGAAAACGATAAATTCATGAGACTATTTGAGAAATTTCCCCGTCCAAATTAGTGAGGCTCGGTCTTCTTCATACTGTTGACCATGTCTTGGATGAGCGCAACATTTTTACTGCTTAAGCCGTCCACACATACAAAATTGTGGTTGTTAAGTCCCAGCAGGTAATCGCACTGGACATCAAAAATTACGCTGAGTTTGATAATCACGGCGACGGAAGGGTCTGTGGTATCTCTTTCGTAACTGCTAACGGTCGAAGCAGAAACACCCAAACGCTCTGCCAGTTCCGCCTGCGTCATGTTATATTTCTTGCGCAGTTTGCGGAGCCGTTCCGGTAACATATGCATCATTTCCTGTTCACCTCCTTAGTACATAATATACAGGGAGGTACGGTTAAATTGTAGTTTAACGAAAAAGATATATTAATTTGTAGAAAAATGAAATATCTTAATGGAAATGAGGCAAAAAATACGTTAATTCTTACCGGCTTATCATTATTAAAAAATCCATATTATGTAATATAAAAATTATGATTATTGTAAATTTCCTTAATTCGGAAATTTTATCCATACAACACAAATAATTATTATTTTAAACAAACAGATAATGTAATTGCATTAGCATTAAATGAAAAGATAGATTTCTTTTTCAATTAATAAGCAAAAATGTATTATAAAATGATAAAAAGTAAGGCTTGTGCAAAAAAAGGCGAAACAAATCAAGCCATAACCCCAAAATACTTATTGGAGGCAATAGCCGGTAAAAAATTGAAGAAAACGTATACTGTTAGATATGAGTCGAATCAAACATACTTTATTAATAAAATATTAATTAGAGAAAAAAATAACAGGGCATCAATTTTTCTTATACTCTTCATCTAAATGATCCATAGCATAGATAATACATTGCGTCAGCAAGGCGTTGCGGCTCAGGCCAAGGCGTGCAGCCAGCTCATCGACGTGTTTGACTAAGTCAATATCCAAGCGGATCGAGTATACGTCTTTCTCCGGTTTTGATTTTTGAGGTTTAAACCCGGACATAGAAACAACTCCTTATTGACAAATTATATTATACAATGTATTTTGGTTATATATTCGAAAGTGTATGCAAAAATAGACTACAAATTTAAAATGGAAGAAACAAAAAATACAGAGATAAAAAAGACAATCGATTTTGCTTGCTGCATAAAGGATTATGATAACTTATTTGGAGATATTTTTGGCTATGTTTAAGGATTTTCCATCTTTTACAAGGAACTCGGCGAATTTGCTGATCAATAGCCTATCGCTGGAAGTTGTTCCTAATGGCAATCGCAGGTAACGTTCACTCGGTTTATAAGGGTAGCGGTCCTCAGTTCGCCCCAATAAATAATCTACCGAAACGTTGAAATAATCGGCAATTGCGACAAGAGTGTCATTAGAAGGCTGGCTTCGACCGCGTTCGTAGGACGAAATACAATGCTTATTCAAGAAAAGAATATTTGCTAATTGTTTTTGCGTTAATCCCTCTTCTGTCCTCAAATCAAATAGTCGCATTTTAATCATAAAGATCCTTACCTTCCTTTAATGAATTTTCATTTCCGTTATAATAGAATTATAGGGTTAAAAATCTTTGCGTCTTGAAATTCGTAAAATTAGTCCTTATAATGGGGTAAGGTCGCTTAAAAAATAACTAGAAAACGAGGAACGCCGCTATGCTTGCATATAGCTCGGAAAAGAAACTGCCGGAGCAGAGGTCGACCGTAGGCCGGCGCCTCCGCATACTTCGCATGCTGTTCGGATACTCGCAAAGGGAAATTGCAGCGCTGCTGAAGATCCATCGCTCGACCTATACTTATTATGAGCTGGACAAAGCGATGCCATCGGTTGCCACAATTATCACTTTGGCCGGTTACTATCAGGTGAGCACAGATTACTTGTTGGGCCTTGGGGAAGACGACTCTATTTTTGAACAGCCCCTTTTTCAAAAGGAAGACAAGGAAAGGCCATAACAAGATACATCCTGTATATACCCTTTTCGGAAAGGATTAAACGAGAAAAGGCTCAGGAACCCGATTGGATACGGGAACCTGAGCCTTTTTGAATATTGAAAGAAGATAAACGAAGGAGAGGGTTAGGCGTTCTCTTCCGGATGGTGCTGTTTATTCACGCCGCTAAAGACAATGCCGCGTTTGGTATCTAGGGTAACGGTGGTACCATCTTTGAGCAGCTTGGTGGCATTTTCCGCGCCCAGCAGGACCGGTTTGTCGAGCGCCAGCCCTACAATGGCGGCGTGAGAGTTTAAGCCGTCGGCTTCTGTGATAATGCCTGCCGCATCCCGGATGAGGGGGAGGATGTTGTTGCTGGTCTGTGGAATCACAAGGATATCGCCGGTTTTGAAATTCCGCAAGGCCTCTTCTTCGCTTTCACAGACGCAGAGGTTTCCGCAGACCGATGTATTGGAGATGCCGTTGCCGGATACCAGGACGTCACCCACCAGATGCACCTTGAGCATGTTGGTCGTACCGGAAACGCCGAGCGGGATACCTGCGGTAATGACGACCAGATCGCCGTTTTTCACCAGGCCATGTTCGCCCGCGACTTCCACAACATGTTCAAACAATTCGTCGGTGTTGTCTTTTTCTTGCATCAACAGAGGAATCACGCCCCAGGAAAGATTCATCTGGCGCAAAACGGTAGGATCGGTAGTACCGCTGATGATCGGGCAGTTGGGGCGGTATTTGGAGATCATGCGGGCGGTTTTACCGGATTTGGATACCGTCATAATAGCGACGGCGCCCAAGTCATGCGCTGTGGTACAGGTAGCGTGCGAGATAGCCGAAGTAACGTTGGGGCGTTCCAGAATGTCGCGCTTGCGGAAGCGGCCTTCGTAGTCGATGTCGTCTTCGGTGCGTTCTGCAATGCGTGCCATCGTTTTGAGGGCTTCTATCGGATAATCGCCCGCGGCGGTTTCCCCGGAAAGCATAATAGCGGAGGTGCCGTCATAAATGGCGTTCGCAACGTCGGTGGATTCCGCGCGGGTTGGGCGTGGATTCTTCATCATGGAATCGAGCATTTGCGTGGCGGTGATTACCTGTTTGCCGGCGTTGTATGCCTTTTTAATGAGTTCCTTTTGGATAATCGGGATTTCTTCCAGTGGAATTTCTACGCCAAGATCGCCGCGGGCAACCATAATCCCATCGGACTGGTCAATAATCTCGTCAATTTTTTCCACGCCTTCGGCATTTTCAATCTTGGCGATCAAGCGGATGGTGTCGCAGTTGTTTTTTTCCAGTTCGGCTTTCAGCTGGCGAAGGTCGTCGGCGGTACGGGTAAAGGAAGCGGCAATGAATTCAAACCCTTCTTCTACGGCGAACTTAATATCGGAACGGTCTTTTTCACTGATGAACGGCATAGAAAGGCGTACGCCTGGGACGTTGATGCCTTTATTGGAGGATACGACGCCCCCGTTAATAACGGTACATTCGATGTCGGTTTCCGTAATGTTGGTAACGCGCAATTCAATCAGGCCGTCGTCGATCAGGATGCGGGAGCCGTTCTGTACATCCTTGGGCAGATCTTTAAAGCTGATGGAGCAGCGGGTGCTGTCCCCTACAATATCTTCTGTGGTCAGGGTAAACGTCTGGCCTTTTTCCAGATGGACCTTGTTGGGGTTGAATACGCCGGTTCGGATTTCCGGGCCTTTGGTATCCAATAAAAGCGCAACGGGCAGTTTTAATTCCTCGCGCAATTTTTTTACGGCGTTGATACGAACCTTTTGCGCTTTATGGTCCTGGTGGGACATGTTGACACGGGCCACATCCATACCGTTGAGCATCAGCTCGCGCAGGACGTTGATGTCGTCGGTTGCAGGACCAAGGGTGCAGATAATTTTTGTCTTTCTCATTTCAAACACTCCAGTCAATTTTATTCATTTGAACATGGCTTTGCCATAAAATTTCTATTCTTATCATACACTAAAATTGACAAGAAGAAAAGACCTTGCTAAAAAATGGTGGTATCTATTGGAAGCTTTCTTTTACTTGAAAATGTCGGAATTTCGTTATACAATCAATAATGATATTAGTATAAATATGTCTAAACAGAGGTGGTGGTGAACGAATGGCACTGCTGAAAAAAATGCGCGGCAAACGCCCGCCCACAGTGGGTATGAAAGAAAAACAGCGCAGCGAGGCGGCGGCCTTCTTTATTTCTTTAAAAGGGATCGACCGCCGCGACCGTGCTATGCGCGACCAATATAAAAAAGAAGAAAAAAGGACCAGGACAAAAGGCATCCGGTGGGGGATGGCAATGATACCCATTGCCATGGTGCTGATCCTAGCGGGCGGCTTGTGGCTGGCGTATCAGGAGTTTAAGCGTATTACCCCGGTTTCGGCTCCAGTGATCAGTGGGTATGAACCGCCTCCCTCCAGCGGGACGGTATCAGAGGCGGAAGATCCGCGCCGAAGGCTGTTGACGGTGGTCAATAACAAATCCCCGTTGACGGATGAGTTTACCCTGGCGCTTACCACCTTTGAAGGGAATATTCAGTGCGACGAGCAGTTGGTAACGCCGTTGCGGGAGCTTTTGGAGGCGGCGGAGCAGGCCGGACATACCCTGCGCGTGGAATATGGTTACATAGACGCGGCGGCGCAGCAGCAAAAATATGAAGCTGCGGTACAGGCTAAGATGGACGAGGGCTTTAGCCGGGTAAAATCGGAAACCGAAGTGAAAAAGGTGGTGCAGCCCGGTGGGTGCAGCGATTACCAGACCGGATTATCCGTTCGCGTGATTGGAACCGGCGAAGGTGATTTCGGTTCTTCTGAAGAATATAAATGGCTTTCCACCCATTGCGCCGATTATGGGTTTATCATCCGTTATCCCACCAGCAAGGAATCGGAAACATGGGCTTCCTTTGACCCAAGCCACCTGCGTTTTGTAGGCGTGGAAAACGCACAGAAAATGCGCACTTTGGACATGTGCCTGGAAGAATACGCCGAATATGCGGCCGAACAAGGGGAATTTTAACGGTAGAAGCTAGGAAAATATAGGATTTTCGCAAATTTTCCTTGCTTTTTGCTGGTTGCTGTGCTATAATCCATACGTTAATGTTACGGTTTCAGCGAAAGAGGTGAACAAGAATGAAGGAAAATATCCATCCGAAGTATGGACAGACGACTATCACTTGCGCTTGCGGCAATGTCATCGAGACAGGTTCCACAAAGAAGGACATTCACGTTGAAATTTGCTCTAAGTGCCATCCGTTTTTCACCGGCAAGCAAAAGCTCGTTGATACCGGCGGACGTGTAGACAGATTTAAAAAGCGTTACGGTATGCAGGGGAAATAATTTTACGGTTGTTAAAACATTCGTATGGCGGCGCAGTTTTGCGCCGCCTATCATTTTTTTGAGGCTGTTATGCGGAGGGAAAGGGATGGAAAGCTATCGGACCGTTGTAAACGAATCCAGCGATGAGTTCACCGAACGCCGTTCCCGCTTTATCGGCTATGTCAAACCGGTGCAGACGGAGGAGGACGCGGTATCCTTTATCAATGAGATCCGTGCCAAGCATTGGGACGCAACGCATAATGTGTATGCGTATTCCCTGCGCAGCGGGAATATTCGGCGTTATTCCGACGACGGCGAACCACAGGGCACGGCGGGCATCCCTACGTTGGATGTTTTGCAGAAAAGCGGGGTGACCGACGCAGTAGTGGTGGTGACCCGCTATTTTGGGGGCATCCTGCTGGGCGGCGGGGGCCTGGTACGCGCCTATTCGCACGGGGCGAAAATCGCCCTTGACGCCGGTGGGATTGCGACCATGGCGCTCTGTAAGACCTGTACCCTGATCTGTGATTACAACCAGTACGGCAGGGTAGCCGCTTTGATACCGGAATCAGGCGGCGTGGTGGACGATACCCGGTATACCGATATGGTAGAA
>CAMMKL010000128.1 GCA_946497265.1 uncultured Clostridia bacterium
ATATGCCGGTTCTCGGAATCGAACTCGTGCATTTTATCCAACCGGGTACGCGGCGCCACATATACCTCGCAGCCGATAATCGGCCGTATACCCTGTTTTTTCGCTTCTTTATAAAAATCGATCACACCGTACATGTTGCCATGATCTGTAATCGCAATCGCCGTCTGCCCAAGCTCCTTGGCGCGCGCAATCAACTGCTTAATGCGGCAAGCGCCGTCTAATAAACTGTATTCGCTATGAACATGCAAATGGACAAAACCGCTCATGGCCACCTCTTCCTTCGTCTTTCATTTTTGTGAAACAATCTATTCTATCCTATTTTTTCGAATGGCCGGTTTCGCTATTCCTTTACCATAGCATACATCTTCATATCCAACACTACACCGTTTTTCACCGCGTTTTTCCTCAATGTGCCCTCATATTGAAACCCGGCCTTCTCCAAAACACGGCAGGAGGCGGTATTGTAGGCAAACGGCTCTGCAAATATTCGGATGATATCGGTATTTTGAAAAATATATTCGCACATTTGCTTTACGGCACTTGTCCCTATCCCCTTACCCCAAAAGGGTTCCGCCAGATAGTAGCCCATTTCCCCGGTACGAAAATGGATATTGTCTTTTCGGAATACACCGATGCTGCCGACCACGCGATCTTCAACCGTGATTGCAAATGCAAAGGTTCCATTTTTGTCTGCACCTAGCATCGCCGCAATAAATTCTGTGGCGTCTTGTTCCGTATATGGAAAGGGCAGGCCATCCCTTAAATTTTGCAGGATATTCCGGTTGTTCAGCGTTACCGCTAAGTCGCTTGCGTCTTCAATCCTCCAGTTTCTCAGGCTGCATTCCATTTTGGTCTTTCACCCTTCCCCTATTGAATGATATTTCTTACAGCTTTGTGACCCACCTCATTACGACAGAAGTCATTAGCACATGCTATCAAAATTCAATACCGTCTGAATTTATAGATCAGAAATATAACGCCTTTTCGCGCATAGCACTATTTGTAGGTTAAATTACCGTTTCTTTCCGTAATCAAAATCCGGGGCCTGTTCTTCCGCTATGGCCAACAGCCGCTTGAGACGGTGGTTCACTCCCGAACGGCTGATCGGTTCGCGGAGCTGCACGCCTAGTTCCCGCAGGGACAACTCCGGATTTTCCAGGCGCAATACCGCGATCTCCCGAAGCTCCTTCGGCAGGCTGTCCAGACCCTTTGTCTTTTGTATTTTCCGGATCGCTTCCAGCTGCAAAGCCGCGGCGGAAGCCGTTTTGCTGATGTTTGCCGTTTCAAAATTTGTGGTGCGGTTTACGTAATTGCGCACTTCTTTGACCATCTTCACCTGCATCAGTTCCATGGAAGCGCGGTGCGCTCCAATAAAGGTCAGCAGGTCGGTGATCTGTTCGCTGCCCTTTAGGTACACGACATAGGCGCCTTTTCGATTGGTTATTCCCGGTTCCATCTGCAATTCCTGCAGCCCTCTTAAGAACGCGGCTAGGTCTTCTGCAAGTTTCATATGGGCAACCGAAAACTCCATGTGATAATCCTTGCTGGGATCGGTAACGGCGCCGCAAGACAAAAAAGCGCCCCTCAGGAAAACGGCGGCACCATCCGAAAGGTTCTGGTAATGGATGCGCAGGTTTACTTCCCTCCCGCTGTAACCAAACCGTTCAAGCAAACGCCGCCGGTCATTTTCGTCCGGTACCGTGACCGTAATCATCCCCCCTGCCCTCTTGCGGGAAAGCGTGGCCGTAACTTCGGCTATGCAGCCGCAACCGGTGATCAATTCCGCCAAAAGCTGGGATACCACCCGGTTCTCTGTAGTAAAGGCAATGCTTTTCAGGGAAAAACTTCGTGCATAGAGGAGCATCCCGTAGACAAGGGCCTCCCGCTCGGCTTTTAAAACCGGCAGGGCGCAAACTTCCTTTTTGGCATCGGATGAAAAAGACACGGCCTTCCCCTCCTACTTTTGAATATCCCGATGCTGCACTCGGGCGCGCTGGCCGGATTCCAGCAAATGATTGTATAAAAGCTGTGCAAGCGCAACAGAGCGGTGCTTGCCTCCTGTACAGCCAATGGCCACCATAAGCTGGCTTTTCCCTTCGTTGCAGTAAAGGGGCAACATATAATCAATTAAGGCCAAAAAACGGCTGACAAAACCCTGGGTCTGTTCCCATTTCATCACATATTCGCGCACCGGTTCGTCAAGGCCGGTCAGGTATTTCAGTTCCTCCACATAATAAGGGTTGGGCAGGCAGCGCACGTCAAATACCAAGTCGGCCTCCGAGGGCGCGCCGTATTTAAACCCGAAGGAAACGCAGTTGACCGTAAGGGCGGAAGAAGAGCGTTCCAAAAACAGGCCGGATATCCGCTCTTTGAGCTGTGCCGGGGAAAGCAACGTAGTGTCTATTATGTAATCGGAGCGTTCCCGCACAGGCTTTAATTTTTCCCGTTCCAGCTTCACGGCCCGTTCAATCGACCATTGGGTATATTCCGCCAACGGGTGCTTCCGCCTGGTTTCCTTATAGCGGCGCACCAGTTCCTCATCCTTGGCGTCCAGAAACAGAATCTTGTATCCCTGCTGTTCTGCCGACATCTTATCGAGCACCTCAAAAAGGGAATCAAAGAAATCCCCGCCGCGGATATCCGTCACCACCGCTACCCGTTCCAGGCCGTCCTTTGCCTGCCGGCACAGTTCATAAAAGGTGGTTATCAGCTTTGGCGGTATGTTGTCAACACAATAAAATCCAATATCCTCCAACGCGTCGATTGCCCTGGATTTTCCCGCCCCGGATAACCCGGTCACTATGATAAATTCCATATAACCTTCTCTACTCCCGATATTAACAGAATTGAAGCGTGTTTGCATCGACAGCTTTTACCTCGCATTCCAGAGAAACGCCTGTTTCGCGCTTCACCGTTTCCTGGATAAAAGCGATCAGGGCGAGCACGTCGGTACAAGCGGCGTCTTTCTCATTGATGATGAAACCGGCGTGCTTCTCGCTCACCCTCGCGCCGCCGATGCGTTTGCCTTTCAGGCCGCATTGTTGGATAAGCCCCCCGGCATAATAGCCTTCGGGCCGTTTGAACACGCTGCCGGCACTGGGGTATTCCAGCGGCTGCTTGTTTTTGCGGCGCTGCATGAAATCATCCATTTTTTCCTGGATTTCCCCGCTGAGCCCTTTTTTCAGCCGCAGGGTAATCCCCGTTATGACCGCGCCGTTCTTTGTGTATGCGCTTTTCCGGTACGAAAAGGCAAGCGCTTCCCCTTGTAGGATTCCCGGCCTGCCTTCCCGTGTGATATGGCGGCAGCTTTGCACGACATCTTTCATCTCCCCACCGTAAGCGCCTGCGTTCATATACGCCGCCCCGCCGGCAGATCCTGGGATTCCCCAGGCGAATTCCAGACCGGATAATACGTTTGCCTGTGCAAATTTGCATAAGCGGGCAAGGCTTACCCCGCAGCCGCATTCGATGACTTCCGGGTCGTCTGGGGATAGACGGAGTTCTTCAAATTGCCCGGAAAGGTGCAGCACTGCGCCGCGAAGCCCCTCATCGGGCACCAACAGGTTGGAACCCTTACCCAAAATCAAAAACGGGATGCGCTCCTCCCGGCATATCCGCAAAATCCCCGTCAGCGCTGCGCTTCCGCCCACCTCCAGGAAGCGGTCGGCCGGTCCGCCTATTTTAAAGCTGGTGTGGTTGCGCATTGGTTCTTCCTGCAAAACCGCGCAGCCAAAGCTGCGGGCCGTCTCATCCAATTGGTGATATCGATTCATTGGTCTCCTCCAATCGCCTGCTATATCCGCCGTGTTCCGTATGAAAACAGGAGCCGCCGCCCATTTTATGGCGTCGCGAAGTTTTCGATATCGTATACAAGGCTAAGGATGTTCCCTTCTAAAGATGTTATGCATAAGCAGAGGCGACACATTACAAGTTCCAGTTCACCTTGTGGGTTGCTCCCCCGTCGTCGGAGGTGTAATCCATCCCTAAATTCTGCAAAAGCTCCATAGCGGCGTTATATCCCATCTTTTTCTGCCGGTTGTTCATGGCCGCTACTTCGATGATCACCGCAAGGTTGCGCCCCGGCTTAACCGGGATGGTAAGCACCGGTACCTTCAATCCCAGAATTTCTGTAAATTCGTTATCCATCCCCATACGGTCATAGACCTTCGAACTGTCCCAAATCTCCAGGTTAATGACCATATTAATTTTTTCGGTCAGCTTCACAGCGCCCATACCAAAAATGCGGCGGGCGTTGATAATACCGATGCCGCGCAGCTCTATAAAATGCCTGATATTTTCCGGAGCGGAACCCACCAGGGATTTTTTGGAAACGCGTCGGATTTCCACCGCGTCGTCGGCAATCAGGCGGTGGCCGCGCTTAATCAGCTCAATGGCGGTTTCGCTTTTGCCAACGCCGCTGTCGCCTACCAGGAGCAGGCCTTCCCCGTAAACCTCTACCAGCACGCCGTGGCGGGTGATGCGCGGCGCCAGCTCTACATTCATATAAGAAACCAATGCCGCCACCAGGCTGGAAGTGCTGTCGGCACTGCGCAGCATGGGCACGCCGAATTCCTTGGCCGCCGCCGTCATCTCGGCGTATGGCTCCAGATTGCGTGTGATGATGACCGCCGGGGGCTTGTGCGCAAACAAAGCCCGCACGATTTGATTGCGTTCTTCTGCCGAAAAGCGGGCCAAAAAGGCATGTTCCGTCATACCGATCACTAAAATGCGGGTATTGTCGTAATAGTCAAAAAATCCGGTCAGTTCCAATCCCGGACGGCTTACCTCCCGGGAAGAAATCAGAATCTGTTCGGTTTCTGTCGGCGTATACAATACGTCAAGCGTCAGTTCCGAAATAACATAAGACAGAGGCACCGTGAAAGTTGCCGCCATATTAACACATCCATTCTTTTATCATTTTATACGTTACTCCGCAAAATCCCGTAAATCTTCATTGTTTTATCAAATACGGTCTAAACTGGCAGGCATTTTTATGCCTGTACCCCTAGCGGTCGCCAACCCATACGCATATCCGATTCTTGCACAACGATATGCGCTGCGCTAAGGCTATTATACCGCACATGTACTTAAGTTTAAAGGAAAAATTCAAAATAATTGCCGGGATCTTATGATTGAACCCATAAAAAAATGTGATATAATGGTAGTAATTCACAAAGAAGGATAAAATTAATTTTTGACTAAAGGGTGTCTGCCATGCGCATCGCAATCTTTACAGAAGCTTACCTGCCGTATATCAGCGGCATTGTGACAAACCTGGAAGACCTTACCGAGCAGCTGGAACTTCTGGGACATAACGTACTGATTGTAACCTCAGATCCGAAGGCCCGTGATTTCCATATGCAGGGCAATGTCCTGCGCTGCCCCGCCAAACCGGCAAAAAACCAGTTCGGGTTCTGCATTGCCAATCCTTCCAGCAGCGGGTTTAGCGCACGGCTGGAAAAATTCAGGCCCGACGCTCTTCATATCCATACCGCTTCCCCTATCGGGATAGCGGCAACAAGATTCGCGGCAAAATATGACCTGCCTATGGTATTTACGATCCACGACTATTTTGAAAATCAGCTCCACTACTTAGCTTCCTCCCGGCTGATGGAACCGGCGGCCCGTATCGCAGGGCGAGGCCGCTTCAAGGAGTGCGCCGATAACGCCGATATCATCACATGCGCTTCCAAAAAAGCCGAAACTTACCTGAAAGCCTGCAAAATCAAGAGGAATTTGACGGTCGTCCCCAACAGCATCGACCACCATCGCTTTGATTACGCCAGGGTCCCTTTAACCAAAATCGCCCAGCTTAAACGGAACCTGAATCTGAGCCCTGAAAAATCCATCGCCCTTTTCGCCGGCAGCCTCGTCCTCGAAAAGGGCGTGGACAAGCTTCTGGAGCAATGGGCATCCCAGATCAAAGCGCGGGATAACATTCAGCTCTTGATCATTGGAGACGGCCCGGAAGCACATCCGCTCGCTGTATGGGCAAAAGAGCTGGGCATTGCCAGGCAGGTAAGCTTTTTAGGCGCTGTCCCGCACAGCAAAATGCTGGAATATTATGCAATCGGCGATTTCTATGTGACGGCGTCGCAGAACGACCTGATGTCCATGTCGGTATTGGAGGCCATTTGCTGCGGGCTGCCCGTCCTGGCGCCGTCAGACCCACTGAACCCCGATCAAATCAAGGAGGGCGTCAACGGCTTCGCTTATAAGACCACAAGGGAATTTGGGAATTATGTGAAAAAATTCGCTTCCCTG
>CAMMKL010000129.1 GCA_946497265.1 uncultured Clostridia bacterium
AGGCACACCAGACCGGATACTTTGACGTAACTGGAGGGTTTGGAACAGCTTGCTAATAAACAGATTGACTACAAAGGAATACAATTAAAAGAATTTGACCTGGATGCCGCGCTCAAAAGGCACCCGCAAATTTTGTTGGTAGATGAATTGGCGCACAGCAATGCGGCAGGGTGCCGGCATGCCAAGCGGTATCAGGACGTAGAAGAACTTTTACGTGCTGGAATTGATGTTTATACCACTGTCAACGTCCAGCATCTGGAATCCCTCAACGACCTGGTAGCTTCTATCACGCAAATTGCGGTTAGCGAACGGATTCCCGATTATGTATTCGATTCGGCGGATCAAGTGGAACTGGTAGATATAGAACCGGATGATTTGATCGTGCGGCTGCAGTCGGGAAAAGTGTACCAAAAGAATCAGGCGTCCCGCGCTTTGAACCACTTTTTTACGAGGGATAACTTAGCCGCACTACGGGAAATCGCTTTGCGCCGGACGGCTGACCGGTTGAGCAGGAACGCCCAAAAGAGTGGAAGTGAAACCGCGTCCAAAGCAGGGGAGCATATTTTGATTTGCTTATCAAGCTCCCCATCCAATGCAAAGGTAATCCGCACCGCCGCCCGCATGGCGGAGGCTTTTCACAGCGGCTTTACAGCCCTGTTTGTAGAGACCCCGGAAACGAAGGAACTCAAGGGCGAAAATTTGAAACGCTTGCGGGATAACCTGCGGCTGGCGGAACAATTAGGGGCCCAAATATCGACAGTATATGGAGATGCCCCGGCTGTTCAAATTGCGGAATACGCAAAAGTCAGCGGGATCACAAAAATAGTGCTGGGCCGCACCAACCACAAGTCTACTTTGTTTTTAAAAAGCAAGACGCTGTCCGATAAACTGACCAAATTAGCAGGTGACATTGACATCTATATCATCCCGGATACGCAGCCCCTTTATAAGAGAAAATGGTTTCTGCTTCGGAAGGAAGAGCAAAAATTCAGTTGGACAGACCTGCTGAAAGCCATTTTAATTACCCTCGCGGCAACATGCATCAGCTTTGGGTTTTATGCCGCTGGGCTCCGGGAAGCGAATATAATCACCGTCTATATTTTAGGGGTGTTGCTGACTGCAATCTGGACCCATGGCCATCTTTACGGCGCCCTTGCTTCGTTGCTAAGCGTTATTTCATTTAATTTCTTTTTTACGGTTCCACGCTTTACTTTAGCGGCCACAGACCCGGATTATCCCGTTACTTTTTTTATCATGCTTATGGCGAGTATTATTTCCAGTACGTTAGCAACCCGTGTCAAAAAGCAGGCCCGGCAGTCCGCCCAAAAGGCTTACTACATGGAACTTGTGATGAACAGCAACCAAAAATTGCAGCAGGGCCGCGATGAACAGGAGATTATTGAACTGGCGGCAAAACAGATTGGAGCGCTTTTGGACCGTCCCATTTTGTATGCATTGGCAATCAAGGGGCAAGAGCTGCAATTTCAGGTTTCTCCTAAAACAGAGGCCAATAAATTGATTGGGGCTATGACAGCAGAGGAAAAAGGCGTAGCCGACTGGGTGGTAAAAAATAATAAACACGCCGGGGCAACCACCAACACCTTATCCCATGCGCAAAACCTGTATCTGTCCGTTAGAGGGAACCAAGAGGTCATGGGGGTAATCGGCATCCCTTCCAAATACTATCCGCAGCTAGATGTGTTTGAAAAGAATTTGATGATTTCAATCCTAAATGAATGCGGGTTGATTTTGGAGCGCAGAAGGCTGCGCGCGGAAAAACAGGCCATCGAAATGGAAACGCAGAGGGAACGTCTTCGCTCCAATTTGTTGCGGGCCATTTCCCATGACCTACGCACGCCGCTTACCAGCATTAGCGGCAACGCAGGAGTGTTGATGGAAAAGAGTATCTCGCTGGATGAAAAGAAAAAACAGGAGATTTACAGTTCTATCTATGACGACTCTATGTGGTTGGTAAATCTGACGGAAAACCTGCTGTCTATCACGAGAATAGAAAATGGCACCATGCATCTTCAAATGAGTGCAGAATTAATTGACGAAGTTTTCCATGAGGCGGTTTCCCATGTGGATCGTAAGGCTGTGGAACACGAGATTTCCATTGATCTAGCCGATGACCTGTTAATGGCAAAAATGGATGTGCGCTTGATCGTACAGGTCATTATCAATATTCTGAACAACGCAATCAAATACACGCCGGAAGGCTCGCACATCCGTCTATCGGCGCAAAAAGAGGATAACATGGTGTGCATCCGGATTTCAGACGACGGGCCGGGAATTTCTGATGAAGCAAAACAGCACCTGTTTGATATGTTCTATACAGCCGGGATCGGAAAGGCGGATAGCCGCAGAGGTATGGGTTTGGGTCTGAGCCTGTGCAAATCCATTGTGAATGCACATGGCGGTACTATTTCAGTCAGCGACAACCTGCCCCACGGCGCGGTGTTTTCCTTTACATTACCTTTGGAGGAAGTGAATATCGACCATGTATAAACCTAAAATTCTTGTGGTAGAGGACGACCCCGCTATCACTAATCTGATTCGAACCACCTTAGATACACAGGATTATCAATACCATACTGCTAAAAACGGTTCGGGCGCCTTAATGGACGCCGTATCCTATAACGCAGATGTCATCATACTGGATTTGGGGTTGCCGGATATGGATGGTGTTGCGATTATCCGAAAAATCCGGGGGTGGAGCAATGTCCCTATTATTGTGGTAAGCGCAAGAAGCGAAGACCAAGATAAGGTAGAGGCTTTGGATGCCGGCGCGGATGATTATTTGACAAAGCCCTTTAGCATAGAAGAACTTTTAGCACGGCTGCGGGTGGCATTGCGCCGCAGCCGCACAGAGGAAACTGCGCCCCAGACATCATCCAGCGTGTATGTCAATGGAAATTTAACGATTGATTATGCCGCCGGCTGCGCATATCTGGATGGGGAAGAGGTTCACCTAACACCAATTGAATACAAACTGCTGTGTGTACTTGCTAAAAATACCGGTAAAGTTTTGACACACAATTATATTTTGAAGGAAGTGTGGGGAAGCGCTTTGGCTTCCGATACGCCTTCTTTACGGGTGTTTATGGCCACATTGCGGAAAAAGATTGAGCAGAATCCGTCTGACCCTAAATACATTCAAACCCATATTGGTGTTGGATACCGCATGATACGGCAATAATTAAAAAATAAATACGACCCCTTTCTTCTATATAAAAATAACGCTGCCATCGGGTTCTATGGATGGCAGCGTTATTTTTATATGATTTTGGAGCCGTAAAGAAATCTTTATGCAGCCTTAACATCACGCCCAAAATGCTAAGACCAACTTCACAACAGAACTGCTACAATATTTCGTGTAAATTTGAAGAGGAGGATAAAGTTATGTTGGATTTTATCATGTTAGCCGTTTTAGCAGGCTGCACTGGACTGATTTTCTTGCTGATCAGATGGTGCCATAAACAGGTAGATCGAAATGAGTAAGGAGGAAAGAACATGATTGTTCTTGGAGCTATTGTTTTACTGCTGGGTGGTTATCTGGTTTATGCATTGGTACACCCAGAAAGATTTTAATACCAGCAGGAGGAAATCAACATGTTACAAATTGTACTTACCATTATCATCTATTTGATAATGGTGATTCCGGTAGGAATTTATGTGTATCATATTGCAGCCGGAAAACATACCTTTGCAGATCCGGTCTTTAACCGTGTGGACGGTGTCATCTATAAAATCAGCGGCATCAAACCACAAAACGGGATGAACTGGAAAAAATACGCGTTGGCCTTGGTTGGGACAAACGCAGTCATGATCCTTTTGGGATACATCATTCTGCGGATTCAAAGAATCGGGCTGTTTAACCCCAACGGGGTAGAAGGGATGGAGCCGTCCCTTTCCTTTAATACCATCATCAGCTTTATGACCAATACAAACCTACAGCATTATTCAGGAGAATCCGGGCTGTCTTATCTGTCTCAGATGTTGGTCATCACCTTTATGATGTTTGTATCTGCGGCCAGCGGCTACGCAGCATGCGTTGCGTTTATCCGTGGCTTGGCTGGAAAAACCAAAGATAATGTCGGCAATTTTTTTGCAGACCTTGTCCGCATCACGACCCGGGTGCTGCTCCCGTTTTCCATTATTGGCGGCTTGCTGTTGGTCTGGCAGGGCGTTCCTCAAAATTTTTCCGGAAACATTGTGGTGGATACGATTGAAGGGGCGAAACAAATCATTGCGATGGGTCCTGTTGCCGCCCTTGAAATCATCAAACATCTTGGAACAAACGGCGGCGGCTTCATAGGGGCCAACTCGTCTACCCCGATTGAAAACCCCACTATTATATCTAACTTAATTGAGCTTTATTCCATGATGCTGCTGCCCGGCGCTTGTGTGATTACCTTTGGTAAAATGGTACGCGACCGGAAGCGTGATAAGGCCGCAGCCAATAAGAGCCTGGATGCGGAAGCCGCGTTTGCCTCCAAAGGCAAGCTCCGCAGAAGCTTGACGGTTTGGATGTATGGGCGTGAAGGCCGCAGCATTTTTATCGCGATGGGAATCCTCTTTATCGTTGGCCTTAGCGTATGCTTCTGGGCGGAAAGCCAAGGCAACCCTGCCCTTGCCGATGTAGGCCTGAACCAATCCATGGGCAGCATGGAAGGGAAGGAAGTGCGATTCGGCATTGCGCAATCCGCCATGTTTACTACCACTACCACTTCGTTTACAACAGGTACGGTAAACAACATGCACGATACCCTTACGCCCTTGGGTGGAATGATCCCCTTGCTTCACATGATGTTGAACGTTGTATTCGGCGGCAAGGGCGTAGGGTTGATGAACATGATTATGTATGCGATTTTGGCGGTGTTCATCTGCGGTTTGATGATCGGCCGTACCCCGGAATACTTGGGTAAAAAGATTGAAGGCCGTGAGATGAAGCTGACTGCCCTTTGCATCATCATCCATCCCCTGCTCATCTTGTCGTTCTCCGCGCTGGCGGTTGGAACGCAGGCGGGCTTAGAAGGAATCACAAACCCAGGATTCCATGGGCTTTCCCAGGTTTTATATGAGTTCTCTTCTTCTGCGGCCAATAACGGTTCCGGTTTTGAAGGGCTCGCGGATAACACCATGTTCTGGAATATCACCACAGGCCTTGCTATGTTCTTTGGACGGTATCTTTCCATTGTGATTCAGCTGGCTATTGCAGGTTCCTTAATGAAGAAGCGCTTTGTCAATGAGTCTGTCGGAACATTGCATACCGATACCATGAGTTTTTCCGTCATTTTGGTGTTTGTAATCTATATCTTTGCGGCGCTGACATTTTTCCCGGTGCTTGCACTCGGCCCCATTGCGGAACATCTCACCCTTTGGGCATAAGGAGGAACATTTATGAGCAAAAAAAATCAGAAGCTGATTACGCCGGAGATATTCCGGCAAGCAATTATCGGCTCCTTTACAAAATTAAATCCCGTATACATGATGAAAAATCCGGTCATGTTTGTGGTGGAAATCGGCTTTTTCATTACGTTGGTGCTTTCCTTCTTCCCCGGCTTATTTGGGGATATCAGCGAGGGGACCAATCTGCGGGTTTATAACATAGTCGTCTGCGTCGTCCTGTTCATAACCGTGCTGTTTGCAAACTTTGCGGAGTCCGTAGCAGAAGGCCGGGGCAAAGCACAGGCCGCCAGCCTGAAAAAAACACAGAAAGATACCAAAGCGCATTTGCTTATGGAGGACGGGACGGAAAAGACGGTATTGTCCAGCGAACTGAAAAAAGGCGATGTTGTGATGGTTACGGCTGGAGAGATTATCCCCGGCGATGGTGAAGTCATTGAGGGCATCGCATCTGTAGATGAATCGGCAATTACCGGCGAATCTGCTCCGGTGGTTCGGGAATCCGGCGGTGATTTTTGTTCCGTAACCGGCGGCACAACCGTTGTATCCGACTGGCTCAAGATCCGTATTACCTCAGACCCCGGCAACAGCTTCTTGGACCGCATGATTGCGCTGGTGGAAGGCGCTTCCCGTAAAAAAACGCCAAACGAGATCGCATTGAGCACGCTTTTGGTTTCCCTGACCATAATCTTTTTGATCGTCATTGTCACCTTATACCCGATCGGTATTTATTCCGGCGTTCAGCTGCAAACCTCCACGTTGATCGCGTTGGCCGTCTGCCTGAATCAGACCACCATCGGCAGACGGCTTTCGACAAACGGGAGTGCCG
>CAMMKL010000130.1 GCA_946497265.1 uncultured Clostridia bacterium
TTCATCGGCAAAATTGATTGAATGACACCAATATCTTTAACTATGTGATACCGGTTTGTCGGTTCCTGATGCAGATATTTTAATTCGTGTGGCAGAATTACTTGATGTGTCGGTTAACAAGCTGTTGGGAATAAAAGATAGTAGCGCCGATATGAATTTATCCAAAGAATTGGCAAAGTTAAGAGAACAGCTTGCTCAAAAAATACAGAGGGAAACCTTGTTGCTTAAAGTTAATAGGAAAAGGGGATTGATTTTATGGTTATCTTTTTTGACTATGCTCATTGCCTTACTGGTCCAAAATGAAAGGGTATCCATTCTGCTGGTGGGGCGCAGCATATTGATCACGGTAGCAATCCTGTATCGGAATTTAGCTTTATTGACCGGTATTACTACGAATGATTTGCGCATACGTATTCTGCGTATCACAACTTTGTTTCATATTGGTATTTTTATAGTAGGAATAGGATGTGCCTTTTTGCTTGTCCTGAATACGATCACATTTTCAGAGAACGAAGAAAAAATGTTTGCTATGGGGTTAATAACATGCGTAATATTGTTCGCGGGCATAGTATCCCCGAAACTTCCATATAACAAACATACCGGGCTTCGACTGCCATGGACAGTCCAAGATGAAGATACGTGGAATGTTGCCCATAGAATAATTGGGTATATCTCCTTTCCGGTTGTTTTGCTGTATTTCGCTTGTACATGGACAATTGCCAATTTCGAAGTGGTAACCCTTTTTATCATGGTTATTTGGATTGGGATCCCAGGTGGGATTTCCTTTGCTTTCTTCCGTAAAAAAATGCGTGGCAAATTAAAATAATGCGCTCTGGAACGGATCACATAGTTTGAAATTAGTGCCGAACAAATCATCCATACCCAATAAAAACCAGCCGGATCACAGCCAATTGGGACGGCATGGGTTGTGTTTTCAAATGGAAAATGCGGGGATAGGCATAGAGTTTACAGTGGGGTTCTGGTATAATGGAGGCAGATAGATTGCGGATATATATGGAGGGAGATTTTTTATGAAAACAATCCGATTGCTTTATCCGGATCATGTCGGCGGTGGGTTGGAAACCTATTATTTTGGAGCAAATTTGCTGGCACATATCTTACCGCAAAATGACAACCAGCCGCTTGTAAAGGTGGAGGTCGTTCCGCCAGGAAATGAGGAAAAGACGGTCACAGACGGTATTTATGCGAAGGAAGAAGTCCTCGCCGGAATTCAGGATGCCATAAGGAAGATTAATACGGAAAAGCCGGACAAAATCATTACCATCGGCGGCAATTGCATGGTTTCTTTGGCGCCTTTCGATTATCTTCACGGGCTGTACAAAAACATCGGCATTATTTGGATTGACGCGCATCCGGATGTTTCTACTGTAAAGGACGGTTATCCCAACGCTCACGCAATGGTGCTTGGTTCGTTGATGGGGCAGGGAGCAGAAGCGCTTTCTAATACGATGCAAAACAAAAAATTCTTGCCCAACGAAATAATGTATGTAGGCCTGCAAGGGCTCCACAAGTACCAATCGAACGCCCTGAATGACTTAGGGGTATCTTATCGGGTTCAGACGGACGCCTTTGTGACAAATGAAGAAATCTTGCGTTTTATGAAACGGTTTGACCATTTATTGATCCATTTTGATATTGATGTACTCGATGAACACCTGTTCCATTCCACATACTTTGCTAACCCGGAGTCGGTGGGAGATGGCTCAGGTGGCGGTAAAATGACCATAGAAAAATTATCGAATATTTTACATTTCATTACTGAAAATTCAGATGTCGTTGGTTTTACCATAGCAGAATACTTGCCATTTGATGAATATAAACTTCATAACCTGTTTGCCGGAATTAAGATGTTCATAGAATGATGGAAAATTTAGCTCCCCAATTTTTAGGGTACTCCTTCATAATGAGATGACTAGCCGTTTCGTTAGAAACCTTTGCATGGAATAAATAGAGCTTTACGTGTAAAAGGAAAAACTGCTAATCGGAATGGATCGTCTTTGCCGGTTATAATTTGAAAGGATAGGAAAGGGAAGATCGTGATCTCTTAAAATTCGGATTTGTCTATCTGTAATATGGGATCGAACCGATTGAAAGGAGAGGGATTTTATGCCGCAGCATATACTTGTTGTTCCCTACAATCCGCAATGGAAAATAGCATTTCGAAAGGAGGCCGAGTCAATTCGGGAAATCTTAGGAGACAATGTGCTTGAAATACATCACATTGGCAGCACCGCCGTAGAAGGCCTTGCCGCAAAACCGATCATTGATATTATGCCGGTTGTAAAGGATTTACGCCAGGTAGATGAGAAAATTAAGAGTTTTGGAATGCTGGGATACGAATATCTTGGCGAATTTGGAATACCGGGCAGGCGGTATCTGCGAAAAGGCGGAGACGAAAGAACGCACCAGGTACATATTTACCAGGAAAGGGACTGTTTCAATATTACCCGTCATTTGGCGGTACGGGATTTTCTGAGGCGCCACGAGTATGAAAGGAAAGAGTATGCAACTCTTAAGATACGACTGGCGGCCAAATATCCGTATGATATTGATCAGTATTGCGACGGTAAGGAAGCTTTTGTAAAAAACTTGGAGCAAAAAGCATTAATGGAATTAGCAATGATCGGTTGACGCAAAGTAATAAGCCATTTCTTTGGTGTCGGCTTTGACCTTTCGATATGCCCGGTATGAAAAAACAATAAAGTAAGTTAAACGCAACAAAACAAAGCTACTGGATAAAAGACAAAACCGGAAAGACCTATTCTTTCGTAACGCTAAGAATAGGTCTTTCCGGTTGTTTGAGTTCTATTTTTGTCTCAGCTTTTTAACCCTTATTCGCCAAAGAGGACAGGATGCTTTCCTTTAACAATTCAAGAGTAGAAAGGGAATCCTCATTGGGAGCGGATTTGATGGTTACAATGGGTTCCAAAATGTTTATCCCCTTCATCTCGTCCAGCAAAGCCCGCATTTGCTTGGCGCAGGAGGGAGCCCAGGAGCCGTTTTCAATTAGAGAGACGGTACGGTTTTGTACATTAAGGGCTTTCATATCGTGCAATAAATTCAGCATAGCGGGGTAAATTCCGTTGTTGTAGGTAGGAGCTGCCAGAACGAGATGGCTGCACCGGAACACTTCGGCAATTAGGGTGGAAACGTGTGTGCTGGACACATCGTGTATCGCAATATTTTTTATGCCTCCGTCCGCTAACCCGGAAGCCAGGATGCTTACCGCATTCTCCGTGTTTCCATACATCGAGCCGTAAAACAGGGCGACCGCGTTTTCTTCCGGTTCATATCTGCTCCAGCGGTCGTATTTGTCCAGAAGGTATCCCAATTCGCTGCGCCAAACCGGGCCGTGCAGAGGGCATATCAGACGAATTTCCGTACCAGCTAGCTTTTTTAATGCCGTTTGTACCTGTGCGCCGTATTTTCCTACAATATTGCTGTAATAGCGGCGAGCGTCCGGCAGCCAATCACGATCAAAAAATACCTCGTCGTTATACAAATTGCCATTAAGCGCACCGAAGCTTCCAAAAGCATCCGCAGAAAAAAGGATCTTTTCGCTCTCTTCGTACGCCATCATCACCTCCGGCCAATGCACCATAGGAGCAAAACAGAAGCGCAGCGTATGGCTGCCCAGAGAAAGGGTATCGTTTTCTTTTACCGTGATGGTACGCCCTTCCAGATCCATATGATAAAATTGCCGGATCAAGGAGAAGGTTTTGGCATTTCCTACAAGCTTCATTTCCGGGAAATGGAACATCAGCTCTTCGATGTTAGCGCAGTGATCGGGTTCCATATGGTTGACAACAAGGTAATCCAGTGTTCTTCCGCCAAGCGTATGGAAAATGTTTTCCAAAAACTGACGGGTAATCGAAGAATCGACCGTATCCATCAGCGTTGTTTTTTCATCCATAATCAAATACGAATTATAGGAAACGCCTCGGGGGATCGGGAATAGGTTTTCAAACAGTGCCAACCGGCGATCGTTGCCGCCGACCCAAAAGATGCTGTCCGTAATTTTTTTGGTTGAATACATATTTTTTCTCCTTTCTGGTTATAGCTTTCTTATAATTTAGGAAATAATGGATGTCAAAATTCTACTATCTATAACGACAAAGAAAAGTAATAGTACAATAATCCTTTAGCGTTGGGTTGGAAATGAAGGATACGGTTATGGAAAACCGCAAATGTCATTGGTCATATTTTATCCCGTAAAGATTTGCATAACCCTTATGCCGGAAGCAAAATCCTATCGATACGGTGATATAAAAGGCAACGCTAATTTAAATGGTTTCCTATAGAAGTTAGGAATTTTGTCATACATAGGTTAGCAAATTCTAACTTGTTTTTCACTACAATTTAGGATACATGATTTTTACATAAATTGCAAGGGGATTCTTTCCTTTTGGTCGATGGGGCAATAAGATACCAAGAAAGATTTAGAATCCTGTTTTGAGGTTAGGTGGTTAAAGGCAAATAATTGCAATAATAATAAAAATATTTACTTATAATTTATATTTAATAAATATATTTTTAAATATTATATCAAAAAATGCATCCTGAAACAGTATGTTTATAGTTGAATACCGCCGCCTAGGAAGACCAGGTCGTATCAGCGACATAGAAAAACTATTTCCATTCGCAGTTATAGCAGGGATATCTGTAAATCAAGGTAAGAAGGAATAATAATTATTTTGTAAAAGGCTGACCATTTTAGAAGCGATAGCTTTTCATCTAAATTGTAGAGATACGGGATGGAGGAGGACAAAATAATACAAATAACAGATAAAATCGTGAATTGTAAATTAAAAAAATATAAGTTATACTATTCATAATGAGATTCAGAATGATTTCTGGGCAAATTTAATAAAGCAACAGGAGGAAGAATGATGAAAACACGAAAACGTTTTGTCAAAAAAGCTGTGTCGCTTCTTTTGTCGATCGTTATGCTGCTTACCATGCTGCCTGCAGCATATGCGGCCAACGAACCGGAAGAATTAACCTGGTGTGCCCAGTCGATGGGGACATCGGGCGATTTGACCCTACCGGAGGGGGCGGTTGTTCCCACGCCGGGCGGCAAAGGCTTTGTGGCGGATTACAAGGCGTTTTTTGACGCGGGCATTGCGTCTCCGGTGATTTACAGCCCGGACGCCCCTGCCTATGAAAACAGCATCCTGGAATGCGATGTGACCGTTTCGGCGGAATACCAGAGCTTTTTCCGGGTCGCTTTTTTTACCCGTTTTGCAGATGGGGCGAATTTGGGAGGCATCGGGTATGAATCCGCTTCCAACGTCATGTATTCTTATGTACAGAATGGTTCCGAAAAATGGCCGGGTATCTCCAACTTAAACGGAGCCAATCTTCTGGCCGGACAAACGTACCATATTAAGCTGACGACTTTGGATGGTACCATTACCCTCTATGTGGATGGGCAGAAGGTGGCCGAGCAGGTCGGAATTGAAGCACTGCCCCAAGAGGGCCGTTACGGCTTCCGCATTTGGGGCGGCGAAAATGCTGCGTCGGCAGGTAAAACCGTAACGGTTGACAACATCTCCTTTACCGGTGTTGTGAAATCCTCGGTGGACAGCGAACGGATACAAATAGAAGAAGCCGATTGGGGACAATCCGACATCAGCATCCCAATTACGCTCGCAAAAGGCGATTCCATTGCTTCGATCCAAAACAGCGGCAATGCCCTTACGTCGGATACGGATTATTCCATTACGGCGGATAACATCCTCCTGAAAAAGGAGTACATTGCTCAGCAGCAAGATACCTTTACGCTGGATATACAGTTCGCGGGCGGAACTTCCGGCAGCGTTGTGGTATACCGGCACAAGGCGTTTGAAGCCGTTACCTATGTAGAGGATTTTTCCGACGGGGATCTCTCCAACTGGGAGAACAAAACCGGTACCGGCACTTTTGTTTTGGAAGAAGGCGGGATGCGCGTTCAGGGAGAAACCCGCCTGCTGGATACCGCTTCCCCGCTGATGGAAAACGGTGAAATCGAAATAGTTCTAGAGGAAATGAACGACGACGGCGGGATCGGCTTTTTGTTCCGCGCGGCGGATGGAAACTGGCAGAATCTTTATAATTCCGAATCAGCCCGGTACCAATACCTGACCGGCATTTGGAATTACCGGAATCAGGGCGGCAACGCCTCCC
>CAMMKL010000131.1 GCA_946497265.1 uncultured Clostridia bacterium
AGATAACTTGGGAGTAATCTTACCTATTCTGATGCAAAATGGAATTCTCGCTTCCTAAGTTATGTGGGCAGATATCCCTGCACTTATGGCAAGCAATTCTCCAAACTTTTTCTTCTCCATCATCTCCAAAAGCAAACTCCCAACAAGCTTGTTGTTTTATTTTGGGATTTTCCAAAGCATTTATGGGACAGGCTTCCACACACAAATTACAATTATTGCAAAGGGGTTCTTTCATTTTATCAGGCTCAAATTCCTGTTCACATAAAACCGCCCCTAACCAAACCATACTACCAAATTCTGGTGTTATCAGCAACGAATGCCTCCCTATAGTCCCCAAACCAGCTGCTTGAGCCATGTGTTTTTGGGAAACAATGGAGCGCCACCTATCCGTATTATTATCCCATTGGCTCTCATTGGTAGGGATAGGGATACATACTATTTGATATTTTTCCATTTCAATACAAAAGTCCAGTGCGATCGCATCCAGTTTGGATGTGATAGAATTCCGCACTCTGGTATATGGAATATCCGATTTACAGATTAGCGTCCCTACCGGAAATCGGCAACCAAAAGAAACGACTGATTTACAGGTTGGTAAAACATCTAATGGGTGATAACCTCTCGGTGTATCGTCAAATCTATCTAAACTTGCTATACCGCATAAATCCGCTCCTAATGAAAACAGTATTTCTTTTATTTTTCTGCTATCAATCACATATGTCCCCCTCTCTCCATACCGATTTGTTTTTTTCGCATTATTAATACTTGTTTTAATGCAATTTGGTTATATGGTTTTATAGAATGCCATTCCGCTGATTTCCTGCGGGCTAGTTGGAGAGTGTATCAAGATCGTTTCATTCCCCATGAGTAAGGATTGATCCTCAAACACTATTCGGAAGCACCAATTCACTACCCATTCACCACGATGATTGATTTTCTACGGTCCGTCGGATAAAATTTCATTTTTCGATATATTAACTACAAAATGGGAACACTGGAATTTATCTATTCTTATATACAATGATCTGTGGATGATCGCCATTGCAATCGTATTCACACCAGAAGGTAATTTTCATCAGCAACTTTTCGAACATTTTTGCGTTAATTGTTATAAATACGAACGCTTATGTCATTAACACTGCTTTCAATACGTCTTAGTTCCAAAAGGATCTCAATGAGCAATTCCTTTTCAGATAATGATAATAATCTATTTCTCTCTTCTCTAATCTGTTGTTCCCTTTCTTCCTGCTGCTGACGAATTTTTTCTTTCCATCTCTCAAACATAAATATTCCCTACCTTATCTGTACTTTTTCATAATAACCGAACGCATTGCCTCTGTTTTCTCGAATAAGTCATATGTTCTGTATTCGTCATAATGTAATTTTTGAGCAACTTTTTGAAATGTTTCCTCTCGTTCATTATCATTTACAATATATACAAAATCCAAGTAACACTGATGGCACCAATAGTTTCTTATTTCCCTAATTTCATCTATGGTGCTATAGTCTTCTTCAGAGAATTCAGGTATATCATACGGATCAATCCCAATCAGGTCCCCCTCGGGGTCTGCAACATAACAAGTCCTCTGCCCCCACGGTTCAGTAGTAGGTTCTAACATGGAAACGGCTTTCGTAATACCCAAAATTTCTCAGCCATACAGCATAAACAGAGTACCATCTTTTATCAAATAGACATTTGTGTATCTTCTGTTTCTTTTATTTCTAATCCCAAAACGTCCCTGTAAAATTGAATCATCGTGGCCATATCCTTTACAAACAGGCCCATACCATCTAATTTCATATGGTGCCTTCCAAAAAAACTATTAATCGAGAATAATGCATCCATGATCCAAAGGACGGCAGACGGTTACCATTTCACAGTCTTTTTCCAGCAAGCCGGCACAGTCCTCCGCTGCCCCCTGATCTTCAAATAGTCCAAAAACGGTAGGCCCGCTCCCGCTCATACAGGCGCCGAGTGCGCCGTTCTCCAGCATTAATTCTTTGATATTGTCCACCTCTTTTAAGTGGATCAGCTCCTCGAAGTCGTTGTAAAGGGAATCCGCAATTTTCTGCAATTCCCCGTCGCATACGGCTTCCACCGCGTCATCGGTATGGGGTTCCCAATAACTTTCCCGGTCATCCGCCAAGGCATACGCCTCTTTTGTCGAAACGGAGACAGGCGGTTTCGCCACCAAGATGCTGCATTCCGGCATATCGGGTGCGGGAGTCAAAATAGTACCGATCCCGGTGGCCACCATAGTAGCTCCCATAATGCAGAAAGGCACGTCCGCCCCCACATCTTCTCCAATGTCGCACAACTCTTCCTTGGAAAGTCGGGTATTCATCAGTTCGTTCAAAGCAACCAGCACAGCCGCCGCATCGGTGCTTCCTCCTGCCAAACCTGCGGATACCGGGATACGTTTCTTTATCTTTATGCCTATGCCAGGGTTCCTTTTTTTTGTGAAGGTAAAAAAAGCTTCCGCCGCCCGCCAGGCCGTGTTGGTTTTCTCGCATGGCACGCCATCCGCATTGCAGGACAGGCTTATTTTCCCATCGCCAGTGTCCCACACACTGACAATATCGCACAGGTCAACCGACTGCATCAGCATCTTCACCAAATGGTAGCCGTCGGGACGTTTTCCCAAAATATCGAGAGAAAGATTGATTTTTGCCGGGGCCAAAACGGTTACTTTCATCTGTTTTCCTCCACTTTTTCCGCACGAAGCTTATGAACAAAACGTTCGATACGTTTGAGCGCTTCTGCGATGTGTTTGACCGAATAAGAGTAGGAAACCCGCACAAACCCTTCCCCACACGCCCCAAAAGCGGGGCCGGGTACTACAGCTACCCGTTCTTCCCGGATCAGGCGCTCGCAGAACTCTTCGGAAGAAAGGCCGGTACTGCGGATACAGGGGAACACATAAAACGCCCCTTCCGGCTCAAAACACGAAAGCCCCATATTCCGGAACCCGTCCACCATCAAACGGCGCCGCATATCGTATTGGGTACGCATTTTTTCGATGTCGTTGTCCCCGTGGCGAAGCGCCTCAATTGCCGCGTATTGCGCAGTGGTGGGCGCGCTCATAATAGCATACTGATGCAGCTTTGTCATCTGCGATACAATCTCTTCCGGCCCCAGGGCATACCCCAAGCGCCAGCCCGTCATGGCATAAGACTTGGAAAAGCCATTTACCACCACCGTACGCTCCCGCATCTGCTGTATAGAGGAGAAAGATACCGGAGGCCGGTCGCCATAGGTAAGTTCGCTGTATATTTCGTCCGACAAAACGATTATGTCGTGCTGTTTTATTACTTCGGCGATTTCTTCCATATGCTCCCGGCGCATCACGCCCCCGGTCGGGTTATTGGGATAAGGAAGGATCAGAAGCTTGGTCTTATCGGTAATATGTTCCCGGAGCTCCTGTGCAGTCAAACGGAAATTGTTCTCAATTTTGGTTTCTATGATGACCGGTTTTCCCAACGCCATCTGTACCATGGGTTCGTAACAGACAAAGCTGGGCTGAGGGATGAGCACCTCTTCCCCCGGATTTACCAGGGTACGGATACAAAGGTCGATTGCTTCGGAGCCTCCGACCGTCACCAGTACGTCGGTATCGGGGTGGTATTGCACATGAAAACGCCGGGCAAAATATTTACAAATTTCCTGCCGCAGTTCGGCAAAACCGCGGTTGGGCGTGTACCAGGTTTTCCCTTTTTGCAGGGATTCAATGCCCGCTTCACGCACATGCCAGGGGGTAGTAAAATCCGGTTCTCCAATCGAAAGGGAGATAACGTCGTCCATCTCATTTGCAATGTCAAAAAAGCGGCGGATCCCGGACGGCTTCACTTCTTTAATATGATGATTGAGTAAATGCTGGTAGTCTATCACAGCAGCACGTTCCTCCTCTCGTCCACCTCAGTATCATCGCAGAGCGCTACCCCCCCGTCTTTGTAGCGTGTCATAACAAAATGGGTGGCGGTGGACTGCACCGGCTCCAAAGTGGACAGGCGCTTGGCCACAAAGGTGGAAACCTCCTGCATGGAGGGCGCTTTGACCATGACCGCCAGATCATAGCCTCCTGCCATCAAATAGACGCTCTCCACCTCTTCAAACATTGTCACGCGGCGTGCGATTTCGTCAAAGCCGGTTTCTTTTTGAGGGGTCACTTTTAATTCAATCAGGGCGCTCACTGTCTTCTGCGGGGCCTTGTCCCAATCCACAAGCGCCTTGTACCCCTTGATCACGCCGCTTTTTTCATACTGCTGAATCGCGGCCGCCACATCCTCCTCGCTAGAACCCAACATTACGGCAAGCTGGGCATTGGTAAGCCTGGCGTTTTCGGTCAACAGCTCCAACAGATTGTTCATAGTGGTCACTCCTTCTGTCCATTTTTAAAGTTTTCCGCCGCGGGGCGGCCCATACGGATTTACAATGCATGAGTCATCCGCTTGTGTTAAGACTTTATTATAGTATAAAATCCGGTAAATGTAAAACTTTTTTCCGATGTTCATAGGATTGGCAGCAGATGGGGTTCATGCTTTTCATAAATGGTAAAATGCTGGAACCCAGCCCGCGCCGCCATCTCCATGCCGATTTCCAGCCCGGCGCCCACATCCGCCCAGCGATGGGCGTCCGAACCGATGGTCAAATATTTTCCTCCTAATTGATGGTATCGCTCCAAGATCTCAAAATTCGGGGAAGTTTCCCCGACCGGCTGCCGCAAACCGGAAGTGTTCAGTTCCAGCGCTTTGCGGGAAGCAATCAGAAGTGTGAGGATTTCATCTATTCTTTCCTGAAACACCGTCATATCCACCGGGATTTTATAGTTGCCGATGATATAGCGCAGCGGATAGGTCAAATGAGCCAGTGAATCAAACCGTCCCCACTTTACCAGGCGCAAAATTTCATCAAAATAACGCGTCAGCAGGGGATATATATTTTCCCGCGTATACTCCAGATAATAAAAATCCTGTTCGCCGGGAAGGGAATGCACCGACCCCAGCACGAAGTCGGTCTCACTCGAATGAAGCGCTTCCTCCGCTGCGGCGGGATCGTGCAGCGGCTGGCCAAGCTCCATGCCGATGAGCACCTTAAGCCTCCCCCGAAAAACCGCGTGCGCCTTCCGTGTCTCAAAAAAAGATTGGAAGATGGAGCGGTCGTACTTTTGTTCGCGATAAACCTCGCATTCACAGTGATCGGTAACCGCTACCGCGTAAAGGCCGAGCGCGGCGGCGCGCTCGCACATCATCATCACCGGATCGACGCCGTCCGGAGAATTATCGGTATGTAAATGAAGGTCGGATAAATAACGAAAACGCATATGCGTGAGCCTCCTCTTAGCCGTAACAAACCGCTGCGGCGTTTCCCTTGTATGATTGCTTTTGATATTTATTAAATTATATCATACCCCCTTGTAAAATCCTAGAAAAAAAACAGAAGGATTCTGGTCACAAACAAAGGGAAATATGGTATTATTATTTAAAAATTGATTTTTCTTTTTGGGAGATGAGATTAGGATGGATTCTATTATACGTGTAAGCGCAACGATTCCCGTTTGCGTTCCGGGTGCGCCGGAGGATTGCCTGCCCGGTATCCTGGAATCGGTCAAACAGGCGGCCGCGCTTGGTTCCGACCTGATTGTCCTGCCTGCCCTCGCATTGGGCGGGGCATCCTGCGGGAGCCTTTTGCAGCATAGCGCGGTTCTTGAAGCCGCCGACCGGGCCCTTACTGTGCTTGCGAAAAAAACAGCGAACATCAATGCTTATCTGGTGGTGGGGCTTCCCGTGCGCCCCACTTCCTACGCGCACCCAGCCTGTACGATCCTTCATCACGGCCGTGTGCTTGACACGGTCCCGGCCTTGGGTTCCCAGGCGGCGAAAGCCGATTTCACCGCCTGGGAAAATGCAGGTCTTGCTTGCCCCTATACCCTTTACCGCTGCGGGTCGCTTCGATTTTCTGTACTTTCTTGCCATCCGGACCGCTTAGCCCTGTACGCTCCCAACGCTGTGGCGGCAGGCGCACAGCTATTGGTGGTGCCTTGCTGCGTCCCGGTGCGTGCAGGCTCCATCGCTCGGTGGAAGCGGCAGGCAAGTGCCCTTTCCCCACGCGCTTGGCTGCGGAATCGTCCTGGTAAACGGCGGTGCAGGGGAAACTT
>CAMMKL010000132.1 GCA_946497265.1 uncultured Clostridia bacterium
GGTGGGCAGGAACTGCACGAGCTGGAGCGGAAAATGGGGATCACCGGCCCGGGGCCGACCCGCTACGGCGGCCCGTTTCCAGAAAGTGAGCCGGAAACCAAGGGGGTAACCCTGTTATGCCGCCGCCGTCGTTTCCGCCATGCCTTGGCTTTTCACAGCCAGGGGGAGGAAATCTACTGGAAATACGGCGATTCCATGCCCTCAAAAGCTGAACTAATGGCGCAGGTGCTTTCGGTGAGCAGCGGGTATGCCCTTTCTACACCCGAAACCATCGCAACGGGCGGCGGTTTTAAAGATTGGTTCCTTTCCGAGTGCAAACGCCCGGCCTTCACCATTGAGGTGGGCCGTGGGAGCAATCCTCTTCCAATCGAACAGTTTTCCCCTATTTACCGCCGGTTGGAAGAAATGATGGTATTTAGCGTCATCATGTAAGAAAGCTTATGCGAAATAAGTATAACATATTGAATGGATTTTGAAAAGAACACAGGGGTGGATAATTTTCGTTCTTTTTATGTGGACAGAAAAAGTTTTACCGGAATCTATGTGCAATATTACATATATTCTTTCTTATAAAATATGATGTGTTTTTGTTCAGTGTTTCATTCAGCCTTAGTGAAGAATTAAGCATCGCGGGGGCGGCCAATGGCGGCGTCGATAAAGCAGCCGATGGACTCAGGTTTGCTGAAGGCAAAACCATTCGGGTAACGCGCTGTGAATAGAGGAAGTAATGCGGTTGCCAAAGATAGGTGGAGGATATAAAAACCGGAATGGACTAGTAGAAATGTACTTCCCGCCACATACAGAACCGCTATAAGGGCACGGACGGTTTCCTATGAACGAAAAAAGGAGTGGCGTAGTGAGAACACGCCACTCCTTTTCCATGATCGAATTGTCCTTCCGCAGTCTCTTGAAAGGCGTCTGCAACTTGTAGCGGGTAAAAGCAAAGGGTGGGACCCTTAATATTGCTTTCCCCAGTAGACCATATGCTTAGAGGGTCTTCCGCAGCATACGCAAACATCGGAAAGATGCTCCTCTTCAAAGGGGATGCACCTGGATTTTACACCGCCGGTTTCGTCCTTGAGCTTGTCCTCACAGGCGGAATCCCCGCACCACATGGCCTTGATAAAGCCGGGATGGTTTGCAGCCAGGTCAAGGAATTCTTCATGGCTGCGCGCCACAAAGGTCTTTTCTTTCAGGTTTTGCAGTGCTTTCTCGTACATGCCGTCATGCACCACCTGAAGCGCCTTAACGATTTCCTCTTCCAGGTTGTCTAGGGAGACGAATATCTTTTCGCGGTTATCGCGCCGCACGAGCACGCACTGATTTTTTTCAATGTCCTTGGGGCCGAGCTCCAGGCGCAGCGGGACGCCTTTCATCTCGTATTCGCTAAACTTCCAGCCGGCAGAATTGTCCGAATCATCCAGCTTTACGCGAAAGGTTTCCGCCAAGCGGCCGGCAAGCTCACGCGCCTTCTCCAGAACGCCGGGCTTGTGCTGGGCAATCGGGATGATAGCTACCTGGATGGGGGCGATCTTGGGCGGCAGCACAAGGCCGTTATCGTCCCCGTGTACCATGATGATAGCGCCGATCACACGCGTGGAAACGCCCCAGGAGGTCTGGTGTGGGTATTGTTGGCTGTTGTCACGGCCGGTAAAAGTGATGTCAAAGCTCTTGGCAAACCCGTCCCCAAAATAGTGGGAGGTACCGCCTTGTAGGGCTACGCCGTTGTGCATCATAGGTTCAATGGTATAGGTTTCCTGTGCGCCGGCGAATTTTTCCTTCTCCGTCTTACGTCCGATCACCGCCGGGATGGCCAGCGTTTCACGGTAGAAATCCGCATAGATATGCAGCATCCGCAAGGTTTCCTCTTGCGCTTCCTCGGCGGTCTCGTGCATCGTGTGGCCTTCCTGCCACAAAAACTCTGCCGAACGCAGGAACGGGCGGGTAGTCTTTTCCCAGCGAACCACCGAGCACCACTGATTGTACAGCTTGGGCAGGTCGCGGTAGGAATTGATGATCTTAGCGTAATGCTCGCAAAAGAGGGTTTCACTCGTGGGGCGCACGCACAGGCGTTCCGCCAGTTCCTCGCTGCCGCCGTGCGTCACCCAGGCTACTTCGGGGGCAAAACCTTCCACGTGATCTTTTTCTTTTTGCAGTAAGCTTTCCGGGATAAATAAGGGCATATAAACGTTTTCGTGTCCGGTCTTTTTAAACCGGGCGTCCAGATCCTTTTGAATGTTTTCCCAGATCGCATATCCGTACGGGCGGATGACCATGCATCCCCTTACGCTGGAATAATCGGTTAGTTCGGCCTTTTTTACTACATCGGTGTACCATTTGGAGAAGTCTTCCTCCATGGAGGTGATAGCCTCCACCATTTTCTTTTGCTGTGCCATATTTTTAATTCCTTTATCTACGATTTTTCTGTATTAAGCGGAATGCAACTCAATCGTTGTCATCGCCGTCGTCTTTTTTCTTATTAAAGCATTTATTCAAGACCAGGATAACCAAGAAAATCAAAAGCATTACGACTAAAATGCCGCCCATCCCTTTGAGCATCAATTCCAGGGACTTGTTGACGTTTTCCCAGTTTACCGATAAAAAATTCCACATATTGTTTTCCTCCTAACTTATCACGCCAACAGTTGCCCGGCCAGCGAGAGGATGATGCCGCCCGCCACCACGGAACCAATCTGCCCGGCCACATTCGCGCCGACCGCATGCATTAGGAGATGGTTTTGGTTGTCCTCTTTCAGGGCCATTTTTTGGATTACCCGGGCCGACATGGGGAAAGCCGAGATGCCTGCACCGCCTACCATAGGGTTGATCTTTTTCTCCTTCGGCAGGAAAAGGTTGATCAGCTTGGCAAAGAAGACGCCGCCGATGGTATCGAATACAAAGGCGAACAGCCCTAATCCCATCACCAGCAGGGTGCCCCAGCTCAAGAACTTGTCCGCTTGCATCTGGCATGCGATGGTAATACCTAAAAAGATGGTAATCAGGTTGGCAAGGGGTCCCTGCGCCGCCTGGGAAAGGTTTTCAAGCTTCCCGCATTCCCGTATCAGGTTGCCGAACATCAAAAATCCTACCAGGGCCACCGAATCCGGGGCGATCAAGCCTGCGATTACAGTCACGATGATGGGAAATAGGATACGGGTTGTTTTGGAGACTTCCGCAGGGTTATAGGGCATGCGGATCATCCGCTCCTTTTTGGTGGTGACCAGCTTGATTGCCAAAGGCTGTATCAAGGGGACTAGCGCCATATAAGAGTAGGCGGCCACCGCAATGGGTCCCATATAATTGCTGCCCAAACGCAGGGAAACCATGATGGAGGTAGGGCCGTCCGCCGCGCCGGTGACGCCGATAGACATCGCGTCCTTCAGATCAAAGTTCAGGAAAGAGGCAAGCAATACAGTAAAGAAGATACCGAACTGCGCTGCTCCTCCGAATAACAGCATCTTGGGGTTTGAGAGCAGGGGGCCAAAATCGATCATGGCGCCGATGCCGACAAAGAGCAACAGCGGCATGGCTTCCGCTGCGTGGATACCCACCTGGAAGAGCCAGTCGATGATGCCGGTGGTATCCCCCTGGGTCAATACGCCGCTGAATGGGATATTAACCAGAATAGCGCCGAATCCCATAGGGAGCAAGAGCGCCGGCTCCATATCTTTTTTGATGGCAAGCCAAATCAGGAGCGCGCCGATCAGCCACATCAAAAGGGTTTTCCAAGAGATGGCGGTCAAGCCTTCCCATAAAAACGCAAAGTCAGACAATGAAAGTTCTCTCCTTTTTTGTTTGATTTTGTACGCTGATCATCCTGTACGCGGAATCGGAAGGAATGCCGCCGCCGGCCTCCGATTCGGCGCCTGTGAACCAACTGTTAACAATTATAGTAAATCCAGTTGCTTTTTGCAATCGGTTTTCCCATAAAAGCGCGAAAATATGTAAAACGGGAAGCAACGTAGGAAAATTCCCGCCGTTGCTTCCCGCTCTTGCCGTTTGGCCGCATGCTTACAGGTTGGCTTCAATATATTTTACGAGTTCGCCAACTGTCTTGATGTTTTCGATTTCCTCATCGGGAACTTCGATCTCGAACTCGTCTTCCAAAGACATCAGCAGATCGACAACATCCAGGGAATCCGCGCCCAAATCCTCGGAAATGCTGGTCTCCGCAGTGATGGAATCCTCCTCCACATCGAACTGCTCGCTCAAAATCGCTTTCACCTTTTCTAATACCATGCCAAAATTCCTCCTTATAAAATTGATGATTTCAGAAAATTGAAACCGAACAAAAAAGTAAGCCGATGCTTTTTCACAAAACACATAGACAAAAGGAAAGATTTCGTGTACAATTTAGTAATAAGAAATCCCTCATCGCTCACAGGAACGGTTTCCATATCCACATATTATTAGCAAATAATCGCTTTGTCAATAACCAATCGCTAAAATTTTCCGGGCAGAGCGTAAATTCCTTTTGATTCCGTGAATTTTATAATCGAGGTGTTTTCATTGAGCAAAAAACAATTCGCAGTCATCGGCCACCCAATCGGCCACACCATGTCCCCCTTCATCCATAACCGCCTGTTTGCGCTGGCAGGCGTGGAGGCGGAATACCATGTGATGGATATCCCCCCGGAAAGTTTGGAACAGGCGGTTCCCGAGCTTAAAAAACTGGATGGGTTCAACATCACGATCCCCCACAAATCCGCAATTATTCCTTTCTTGGACGAATTGGATAAAAAAGCCGCGGCCTATGGCTCAGTCAACACAGTGGTAAACGGAGAAACTTCGGTGGGATATACCACAGACGGCGAAGGATTTGCCATTGCCCTGCGGGAAAACGGGATCCCGCTGAAAGGGCGGGTGGTGATTTTGGGTTCCGGCGGCGTCGCGCGTACGATGGCCTATGAAGCGCTGATCGCCGGCTGCGCCGTTACCCTAGCCGTGCGCCCCTCCGACCTGCTGCAGGCAGCCCGCCTTGCCGGTGAGATCCTTACTACCATGCACAACCCGGCTATTTCCACTTGCACCATCGACCGTCTGGAAGGGAAGGTTGATCTGCTGGTAAACGCCACCCCGGTTGGAATGTACCCGGAAATCAACGCCATGCCGGTGTCCGGCGTGGTTCTCTCACACTGCGCGAGTGTGTTTGACGCAGTCTATAATCCGGTAGAAACCCTGCTCATGAAAGCCGCCCGCGCAAACGGCGCGCGCGTGCTGGGCGGTATGCCCATGCTCGTCTGGCAGGCTGCGGCTGCCCACAACATTTGGGACGGCTCCACCTATAAAACGTCTGATATCCATGAACTCTGCGAGGAAGCCGGCACTGAGCTGGCCAGGCAGTTCGCGGAGTAGGGAACCTATGGAACTACCATACAATATTGTATTATGCGGCTTCATGGGTTGTGGAAAGAGTACGGTAGGAAAACGGATGGCGCGCATTGCCGGGCTTTCCTTTGTGGATATGGACAGCTATATTGAACAACAGTGCGGTTGTACGATCTCAGAATTATTCGCCAGCCGGGGAGAGCCCTATTTCCGGGATTTGGAGCACGAAGCCGCCTGTACCCTTTCACAGCAGGGCGGCCGGGTTATCGCCACTGGGGGCGGGGCCTTGGTCTTTGAACGCAATGTCCAAGCCCTAAAAGAAAAGGGAAAGATTGTCCTGCTGGATACCCCGCTTTCCCTGATCCGGGAACGATTGAAAAACGATACCACCCGCCCGTTGCTCTGCCGGCCCGACAAAGACCGTGCCATGCAGGAATTGTATGAACGGCGTATGCCTATTTACCGGGCTGTGGCGGATATTGCGGTGCTGTCTGCCGGTACGCCCAATCAGGTGGCGTTGGCGGTACTGCGCAATTTGGGGGTTCCCCAGCCAAGCAAAGAAGAGTGATTCCTATTGTACCTACACGTTTTGAGAACGGCAGGAAAGGCTTGTGGCGCCTTTCCTGCCGGTTATTTTTTCTGAGATTGTGCCTTATCCGGAATTATTCAAGGCCCGCGTTCCAACCTGTAAACATTCCCTTCTTGCACCGATGGTACGATTATGATAAAGTTAAAGTATCAATGAACTAAAAACGGAGGGATTCGCTTATGAAATCCATACGCATCGCTGTGCCGATGATAGCCTCCTGC
>CAMMKL010000133.1 GCA_946497265.1 uncultured Clostridia bacterium
GCTCTCCAAAGGGCAACCGCGCGAAAGCGCCTGGCTGGAAGGCAGTGCGGCGCGCAGCGGGACAAAGGC
Source organism: uncultured Clostridia bacterium (assembly GCA_946497265.1). Classification (GTDB taxonomy): domain Bacteria; phylum Bacillota; class Clostridia; order Oscillospirales; family Acutalibacteraceae; genus CAMMKL01. The sequence continues at coordinate 70 of CAMMKL010000133.1, forward strand.
CCAAAGGCATTCCAGGCAGTACGCTCTTTACCAAAAAGTGCGGTATTTTAGAAAAGAACGCAAGGAAAGGAGGAAGCAAAATGGCCGCAGCTGACAGCAGCCAGCGCAAGCAGCACGCTTTTGTCGTCAAGCAGCTCACTGCGCGGGAGCTCAAGCGGAAATACGCCAGATCGTACCTCGGCGTTTTGTGGAGCATTTTAAACCCCCTGCTTTCTATGGCGGTACTCTCGCTCATCTTTTCCCAATTGTTCCGGCGCTCCATTGAAAATTATCCGATTTATTATCTAACCGGTTACCTTCTTTGGCAAACCTTTACCGGCGCGACCAACGCCGCCATGACGACGCTGGTGGACAACAAAATGCTTTTGCTGAAAGTAAAATTCCCTATGGAGCTGTTTATCCTGACCAGGGTATACACCAGCCTGATTAACCTGGGGTATTCCCTTATCGCCTATGTGGTGATGCTGGCTGTCTTCCGGGTTTCACTGAAATGGACCATGCTCCTTTCCCCGGTTATCATTTTGCTCCTGTGTTTGTTTGCGCTGGGTTTTTCTTATTTGTTGGCGGCGGCCTATGTGTTCTTCGGGGACATAAAGCACCTATATTCAGTGGTCCTCACGCTCTGGATGTACTGCTCCGCCATATTTTATCCGGTGGAGCAGCTTCAGGGGTTTATCCGCGTCGTCATTGCAAACAATCCCATCTATGTGTACATCCATTGCCTTCGAAAAGCGGTAATGTACGGCCAACTTCCGCTTATTCCGGAGTGGGTGCAGATGATCCTTTGGGGAATCGGCGTCTATCTGGCGGGTTATGCCGTTTTCCGAAAAAATCGGAACCGGATCATGCAGAAAATATAATGGGAGCCGTGATGTGATATGTGGCCAAAACAAGCAAAGCAAACTACCCTGGGGCAGCCGCCCGGAACCGAAATTGCCGTGGAACATGTGACCATGGAATTCCGCCGTGCCAAGGATGAGGCCTCCAGCTTAAAAGAATGGATGGTCCGCCTCCTGAGGAAAGAGCACAAATACGAGCTGTTTAAAGCGCTGGATGACGTGAGCTTTACCATCCAAAGGGGCGAAGTCGCCGGGATTATCGGCACCAACGGCTCCGGGAAAAGCACCCTGCTGAAAATCATCGCCGGGGCGCTGATCCCCACCGCCGGCAACGTAATGGTAGACCGCAGGAAAGTCCAGCTTCTCACCTTGGGTACCGGCTTTGACTATGAGCTTACCGGCCGGGAAAACGTATACCTCAACGGGGCGATCATCGGATACACAAAGGAATATATTGATCAAAAATATGAAGAAATCGTACGTTTTGCCGAGCTAGAAGGCTTTATGGAAGAAAAGGTGCGCAACTACTCGTCCGGTATGGTATCCCGGCTTGGCTTTGCTATAGCCACCGTCCGGGACACGCCGGAAATCCTGATCCTAGACGAGGTGCTGAGCGTAGGCGATATGTTTTTCCGCAAAAAAAGCGAAGCCCGGATCCGGGAGATGATCCACGGGGGCTCAACCGTGCTGATCGTGTCGCACTCCACCTCGGTCATCCGCAACAACTGCACAAAAGCCGTCTGGATCGAAAAAGGCCGTCTTCGCGCACTGGGCGCGCCCAACGAAATCTGCGATGCATACGAAAACAGAAAGGATGTGTAGCCGATGAAGGAACGGGTATACCGGCTGCTCGTAACCCGCGTGCCGGGGATACGGGACCGCTTTCTTTTATATAGGCAACAAAAGAGCCCTCCGCGCACCAAAGCCCTGCTCTACCTATTGTGGCTGAACCTCCAGTATTACCTGTTGTTTCGCCGCAGCCTGGGGCATCCGCTCCGATTTCCGTATTATGAGGTCAAAACGCTTTACAGCGACGCCAGCGAATCTTCGCTTTCCTACCGGGAACCCCCGCAGGCACTGGCGGAAAGACTCCTTGCCTACGACGTCATTTCCTTTGATGTGTTCGACACCCTCCTGTTCCGCCCCTTTTCCCACCCTACAGACCTCTTTTTCCTCATAGGTATGCGCCTGGGGTACCCGGATTTTAAGCAGCTTCGGATCTCAGCCGAGATCGAAGCCAGGAAACGGAAGCAAAGGGAAAGCGGAACCAGCGAAGTGACCCTGCAAGAAATCTGGGCCCTGTTGGAACAGGAGACCGGCATCCCCGGCAAAACCGGCATGCGCGTTGAACTTGTCTGCGAGCTACGATGCTGTTTTGCAAACCCCTATATGCGCAAGGTCGTACAAACGCTGCTGGCAAACGGAAAAACCATCGTTGCGGCGTCGGATATGTACCTGGGGGAGCAGATTGTGCGCCGCCTGCTGAGGCGGTGCGGCTACCGGGACTTGTCCGGCTATTTTGTATCCTGTGACCGCGGGGTTTCCAAAAGTGACGGCGGCCTGTACCGGCTTATCCGGAAAACATACGGCGAACACCTCTCCTACGTCCATATAGGAGACCACGAGCATTCCGATCAAAAACAAGCCTTACGCCATCACATGAGCGCTGTCCGGTATCCAAACGTCAACCAAGCAGGTGGCCGGTACCGGCCGGAGGATATGTCCGCCATCACCGGCAGCCTATACCGCGGGATCGTAAACGCGCACATCCACTGCGGGCTTGCCGTTTATTCCCGGGAATACGAATACGGTTTTGTGTACGGGGGGCTATTCGTAACCGGGTACTGCCGGTTTATCCACGAGTACGCGGCGGCCAAAAAAATGGATAAAATTCTGTTCCTGTCCCGGGACGGCGCGGTTCTGTTGCAAGCCTACCGCCTGATGTATCCGCAACAAGCCGCAACCGCCGTATACGCGTACTGGTCGAGACTGGCGGCGGTCAAGCTTTCCGCCCGTGATTTCAAAGCGGATTATTTCCGCAGGTTTCTGACCCATAAGGCGGGGCAGGGCCACACGATCCGGCAAGCACTTGCAAGCATGGAGCTAATAAACCTGCTCCAATCCCTGTGCCAAACGGCAAAATTAAGGCCGGATGAGAAACTGACGCATAAAAACGCGGCGGAAGTAAAAAGATATTTAATGGAGAACTGGGACAAGGTTTTAGCACAATACGAAGAGCAACTGCAGGCCGGAAAACGATATTACGGCCGCCTTCTGCATGGATGCCGCAGAGCGGCGGCGGTCGATATCGGCTGGGCGGGCAGCGGCGCCGTGATGCTGGACGACGTCGTTAACCGGATCTGGGGCCTAAACTGCCGGATCACAGGTCTGCTTGCGGGGACGAACACCCGCCATTCGCCGGACGCGGACGCCGCCGAGCCGTTCCTCTTTAATGGCCGTTTGGTAAGCTACCTTTACTCCCAGCAGGAAAATCGCGACCTTTGGAAATTTCACGACGCTTCCCTTAACCACAACTTATACTGGGAACTCCTGCTGGGCGCGCCGGAAGGCAGCTTGAAAGGGTTTTATCCCGATCCGGAAAAAGGGGTGGTCTGCAAACAAAAAGACAATCCCCCCAATGCTGGACGGATCTCGGAAATACACAGGGGGATCCTGGACTTTGTAAGCCGATTCCTCCAAGTGGAAAAGCGTATTGGGGTAACCATACCCATCAGCGGCCGGGACGCCTACGCGCCGATGCTCAGTGTATTGAGCGGCCGAAACAAAAAATTCACGGAGGGTTTGGAGGGGCTTTTGGATGAAGTTCACATCGGCTAGCGCTCACAAAGCGTCCATGATCCTCTATCATGCGGTCAGCTCTTATCAACTGCTTGAGGCGATGCTTCACCGCATGCTGTACCACGAAACCGCACGGGCGGTATTGCTTCTGCCGGATTTCATTACACGCAAGTACCCGCAATACCAAAAGCTGGCCGCAAAGCATTTTTTTGACGAGGTGTACCTGTTCCCCTATCTTCACATCCCGCACCGGGAAGAAAAAAAAATCCTGGAGGACGTCTCCCAGTGCTACCGGCAGCGGGTTCCTCACGACATCTCGGAATTTTCCGATTTTTTCATCGCGGGGGCGCATTTTTACTTTTCCCTTTATTTAATCGAACACCGTCTTCCCTTTGTTTTTTGGGAAGATGCGGCCGGGATGCTGAGCCGTTCGAAGGAGCTGTACGAAGCGCTGCGGGTAAATTTTCCAATCCATGCCGAAATCGCCCAAAAGCACGGCCTGTTCGACGGCTCGAACCCTCTCGTCCGCCGCATTGTATGCTTAAAAAAAGCGCAGACGAAAGATGTTTCCGGCGAAAAGTATGAGGATTTCTCCGTAGAACGGGCCTTGCAGGCGCTGCCACCGGGAAAACGGAAAAAAGTATGCCGCTTTTTCCTAAAACGGAGGCTGCATACGAAGGCGGAGGGGATCCTTCTGACCCAGCACTTTTCTAACCTTGGCATGATGAGTGAAGAAGATCAGAAGAAGCTTTATGAGGGCCTGCGCGACGGTGTACTGCGAGGAAAGCGCATCCTAATCAAAAGGCATCCGGACGATACGCTGGATTACTCCAAAATCTTCCCACAAGCCGAGGTCATCCGGCAGACCTTTCCGTCCGAGCTGCTTCCCTATGTGTTCCGAAAGCCTCCGAACACGATCTATACCTTTGATTCCACAGGCTGCGAGAATTTAGGGGAGCAGTTCCATATTCTAAAAATAAGGAGGCAATCCTAGTGCCGAACAACAGGGTTTTGATCCTTGCAAATTCCATCTATCAGCTTCTGACGGCAATCCATATGAAAAAGAGCCTCCTTTGCGGTCGTGAAACGGATTTAATCATCACAGACGTTACACCCAAGCTCCCGGACTGCCTGCCGCGCCTGAAGGATACCGGCCTGTTCAGCCGGGTGTTTTTGGCAAAAACCCGGGAACTCAGCAAAACCTACAAAATGAACAGGGCGGAAGATCTCACAGAAGCGTTTCAAGCATCCGAAAGCCTGCTGCGCTGGGCACTGAGCGATGAGCTTGGAACCTACTCCGAAATTTATTTCTCAAACTTCGATCTATTTACCCGGATGCTTGCTTGCCGGTTCTACCCCCTGCCCTGCCCCTTTATCTGTTATGAGGACGGCTTTTCCTCCTATGTCATCGATTTTCTGCGGGAAGAACGAGCGGCTGTCAACCGTCATGCGGAGGGGAAAAAAATCCGGGAAAAACTAGCCGGCTTCCTGCTTTATGAGCCGCACCTTTCCCTGCGGGGCGACGGTTTCCCAAACCGCCCCCTTCCCAAGATCCAAAGGGACGATCTGGAACTTCGATCCCTTTTGAATTATATTTTTGATTATCGCCGTCCGCAGGACCCCGCCGACTTCATCTTCTTGGAACAATCCTTTCGGGCGGAAGGGATCAAAAGCAACGACATCCAGCTCATACAGGAATGCCGGGAAACAGTCGGCCCGGGGCGGTTCGTGGTAAAGCCGCACCCCCGCAATCCCGAAAACCTCCCCTTCCAGTTGGGGCTGACCAGAAAGTATGCAGACGACGCGCCGTGGGAATTGTTCCTTTTAAACGAAAACCCGGAGAAAATAGCCGTCATTACGGTCTGTTCCAACGCGGCCCTGACCAGCCGGATCGTCTTTGGAAGCGATATGGATACCGTCATGCTCTACCCGCTGTTCGAGGGCAAAGTCCTCTGGAAGGAGGACGCAATACTCAAACAGTATCTGCGAAAATTCCAAAGGCAGTTTGCGGGAAAAAACTATTACGTGCCTCAAACAATCTACGAACTACGAAACATCCTCAGCTATTTGGGAGGGCGCCATGAGCAGTCAAGTTAAAGTTTCCGTAATTATACCCGTCTATCAGGTGGAAAATTACTTGGGGCGGGCGGAAGTTTCCGTGTTGGCGCAGACGCTGTGCAAAAAAGAAACCATCTTGAGGGTCGACGGCAGCCGGGACGCCTCCCCCATGATCTGCGACCGCTACGCGCAGGAGTACCCGGAGCTGGTCCGCGTCATCCACAAGGAAAACGAGGGCCTTGGGCTGGCGCGCAACACCGGCGTCCGGGCGGCATCCAGGGAATACATCGCTTTTTTGGATTTCGACGGCGCCGTGGGACCGGAAATGTATGAGGGGATGTATCGGAAAGCAGCCGAAGAACACGATG
>CAMMKL010000134.1 GCA_946497265.1 uncultured Clostridia bacterium
TTGACCATATTCCTTGGTTTTCGTTTCCCTTTCTCCTTTGGCTTTATTCAGTTTTGAAGGCGCAGGAAAAAGACACCCGATTGGGTGTCTTTTTTGCATTATAGAGAATTTTGTTGTACCTTTTCAAAAAAATTTCCAGGTAACACCCTTGAAATAAACAACATCATCGTCAATTGAGTCCACAAGGAGATTCCTCCCATAACGTTTTACTTTCCGTGGACAAAGAAGTGATTTGGTTTTACTGGCTGTGCATTTTTACTGAAGCAGTTAACAAGCGTTTTTTCATAAGACAGGTCGCAGTGCCCCTTCCCGCCCAATTGCGCATAGTATGGCGGGAGGTGATTACAAGTGATAAACAGAGGTATTCCGATCAAAACCAAAACTCTTAAGCGAGAAATGAGATGCCGTGGTGAACTGCTCCTTACCTATCGGATTGACTATCCGTACTTTCCTCAATTAGGAATTGTTAGCCCTGTAAACCATTTTTATTCCCGCAGGGCGAGCGCCTATCATCGTTATTTGGTACAAATTCTTTTCCCCCAAGCCGTGCGGCAGTATTGTTTTTCGCTGGAAAAGGGTTTTCCCATACAGACTTGGGAGGCAATCCAAGAGTTTAAGGTTACCGAACAGACCGATGATATCGCAAGCTTATATATGGATCGTTATGAGTATACCGGAGGAGCGCATGGAAATACAGTCAGAAGCGCTCAGACCTGGCTTTTACCAAAGGGGAGGCCTGTTTCCCTGCACGAGCTGTTTGCCTGCCCACAAGAGGAATCTATGCTATACCTGTTCCGTGTAATAGAGGCCCAGATAAAAAGGGAGCCTGAAATTTATTTTGAGGACGCAGTGGAGCTTGCCCACAAACATTTTAATAACGAGAGTTTTTATTGTACCCCTAATGGCCTTGTCGTTTTTTACCAGCAGTATGACATTGCGCCCTATTCCAGCGGTATCCGAAGGTTTTTGATTCCCTACGGACGCTGCCTGCGCAGTCCGCGAGAGACGTGTTTCCAGGTGTAAAAAACCGGGCTTTTGTTGCCCTTCCCTTAAACGGTGTGGATGAACAATGCCGTCTGTTTTGCGTTGCAAGGCGATAAGTGCTTTTTATGCATCCGGTAGGTTATTGCAGGATTGGTTTTTGAATATAGCACAGATTCAAAACATTTTTGTTTTTATAATAATGCTAAAATCGTAGGCGATAGTTAAAAAGTCGGAGCAGAAAGAGAGTATCGTGGTGGATTGAATTTTACAGCATTGCTTGGTGGGGGTTTTTGATAGAAGGGGGTTCTCAGCGCACTTCATTATTATATGGGTCGGGATTTGCTCTGGAAGGAAACATTGCAGGGGAAAAGCCGGTTTGTTAAGCACTATTTTTGGGTTATAGTAGTTATATTCCTGATAGGCGTTTTGTTTTATGGGGGAATGATTGTACTTGGAATGGTTACACAGAACGAGACGTTTACGCTTTGGGTATTTTCTTTATTTGCGTTGATGTGCCTGGTTTGCTTTTATTTTTATCTGTATTGCCTGTTTGAAAAAGTAATAGTGGATGACAAACAAATGATTCTCAATTGTTTGTTGCTTCGTAAAAAAATCATTTCTTTTTCCACAATCACCTGGGCAGTCGTGGGAATTCGGGTGGAGCCAGCACCTCGAGTCCTAAAGCTTTACAGCGGAGCTCATAGAGTGGTTTCTACCGAAAGTGTTATGGTAGGTTTTAACCTTTTAATTCAAAACAAAGGGATGCCTTGTATGGATATCAGGACGGGCGGTGCACAGGGCTTCCCCAAATAAAAAGTGGACTGTATTACGGATACTGATCTGTCAATACAGAAATTTGGAAGTCTTGCGGAATTTGTGGGCCAAACACAGACAGTTTCAAGATATTGTTTTCCAGCCTCTAACAAAACCCAAAAAGGATATGTATTATGTCAAATTAATTCACGTGGGCATGCAAGTATTCTATAATGTTTACGTAAAAAATAATTGTTGTGAGGGGAGCGCTATAGAAACATTATGGCAAAAACAGACAGAAAGACTTTATTTTTTAGTGAAAGATTGAAATTGAAATAGGAACAAGAATATGATAAAATTTAAAACTGGAAGTGAAAACTCAAGGCTTTTATTTGAAGCGAACCATTGGGGCTCTTTTATAATGAGCCCTAAAAAATTAAATGTTTTTGTAAGCGCTTACATGCGCAAAAGGAATAAATTGTTTTTAGAAAAGAAAGGAAAATGGAAATGAAAGCAATTATGGTTATGTATGATTCTTTAAATCGTGAAATGCTTGAGACATATGGCTGTGATTGGACATTAACGCCAAACTTCAAGCGCTTGGCAGAGAGAGCCATACAATTCAATCAGTGCTATGTCGCCAGTATGCCGTGCATGCCGGTTCGAAGAGAGCTTCATACTGGGAGAATGAATTTTTTTCACAGAAGTTGGGGGCCAATGGAACCGTTTGATGATTCTATGCCGGAACTGCTTAAGAAAGCAGGGGTTTATACACATTTGGTCAGCGACCATCAACATTATTGGGAAGACGGTGGGTGTACCTATCATACCCGTTATAGCTCCTGGGAGATTTCAAGAGGACAGGAAGGCGATGTATGGAAGGCGGATTTATCATATAAATACGATAAAAAAACGGTTTTTAAATATAAAGAAAAAATGCTCCGCGACGGGGCAAATAGGTTGATGTTGAGTCATGACCAAATCAATCGCAACGAAATGAATACGGAGGAAAAAACCTCTCAAGCAGTTACTTTTCAAAATGGAATAGAGTTCATAGACAGAAATTATGGAGAGGATAATTGGTTTCTTCAAATTGAGACGTTTGACCCGCATGAGCCCTTTTATTCACTGCCAAGCGACAAAGCGTTATATCCACACCAGTTTTTAGGGGATGCAGAAGCGGAGGCGGATTGGCCGCCTTATTCTCCGGTACAAGAGGACCCAAACACCATTGAACATGTTCGTTATGAGTATGCCGCCCTATTGTCAAAATGCGACAGGTATCTTGGTAAAGTGTTAGACAAAATGGATGAGTATAATCTTTGGGAAGATACCCTACTGATTGTAAATACAGATCACGGGTTCCTTCTTGGAGAACATGGATGGTGGGGAAAGACGACTATGCCAATTTTCAAAGAAATTGCACATATTCCTCTTTACATCTATGATCCCCGAAGAAAAGATAAAATAGGGATACAAAGAGAATCCATCGTTCAGACGATTGATTTGGCGCCGACATTGTTAGAATATTTTGGTGTGGCTATTCCAAAGGATATGAAGGGAAAATCACTGAACCAGGTAATGGATGACGATAAGCCCATTCGTAAATACGCGGTATTCGGATATCATGGTAGCCAGGTAAATGTTACGGATGGAAGATATGTATATATGCATGCTGCTAAAAATCCGGAAGAGCCTGTATACGAATATACCTTGATGCCTACTCACATGCGCGCAATGTTTCAGCCTGCTGAACTTCAGGATGCGGAATTGGCCGGGCCGTTTTCTTTTACAAAAGGCTGCAAGGTATTGAAAGTAAGAAAAACGGATATGATGGGTGATACAACAAAGTTTGGTTCCATGTTATACGATTTAAAACAAGATTCAACACAAAATACTGTAATTCATGACCCTGAAATCGAAAAGCGCATGAAAGGGTATATAAAAGAATGCATGTTGGAAAATGACGCTCCAAAAGAGCTGTATTCCAGACTGGGGTTATAGCAGGAGGTACCGTTTTTATAAGAATAAGGATTCCAACCAATAAAGAAATCCGGTCTGGTTTTACTTTGACACAGTCGTATTTACATTACAATGGAAAACCTCATTGGGCGCAAGTCTACAGGTAGCGCTCAATGAGGTTTTGTATTTATGTAAACTTGAAAATTCATAGCAACGTTACCCCATGTGCATGAGATGTATTATAAAAAATTCCATAACGCTGATAACTTCCTTTTATGGGGCTTGGGGGGCCGTTAATCCGCCTGTGTATACGCTTGGCCCAAAAAAGCTGTTTATTCCGATTCCAACCGATGTCTTCCAAACGGGCATACGGCCATACAAATGCCGCACACCGCGCCTCGGCCGATTTGCTGATAGGCACGCTTCATATGTTCGCTGCAGGCCTGCGGGTCGAACAGATCGGATCGACTGCAGCCCGGGGTATACGGTTTACCGGTGATGGCGGAGGCGGGGCAGGCTTTGACACAGCGCATGCAAGCTCCACAGCCCGGCAAGGGTTCTGTCTTGGAAACCGGTAGAGGGTAATCGGTAAGTACGGTTGCCAGTCGCACCCTGGGGCCGAATTGAGGAGAAACGAAAAGCGCGCTTTTCCCAATCCAGTCAAGACCAGCCAGTACTGCGGCGGTCTTATGCGGAAAGATGCCGCGGTAAGGCCCCATGTCTTTCACACTTTGTGATGCCGCAACCGGCAAGGCGCGCGCGCCTATGCGTTCCAGCATAGCTGTGATCCAAAGGGTTTTGGAATCCAGAAAGGCGTTCACCGCTCGGTAATGCTGAAAATAGGAGAATGTTGGGCGCGGCGGATCCGCCTGGGTAATGATTTCATCGACAATCGCGTCGGAAAGCTTATAAACAAGGGTAATGGCATAGGGGAGGCGGCGGTAACGCTCTGGAAGGGTGTCTCCCGGCTTGGAGTACCCTACCTGTGCAATCCCCTCTGAAAGCAGATGCTGTTCCAACTCCTGTATGGCCGGGATGGATAGCTGCATAAGGCTAAACTCCTTTTTTATTCCATATTTTTGACCGCCTGGGAAAAGTCGATACCCGCGTTATAAGAGAGAAAATGGATACCGGTTACGTTGGCCGCAGAAGCAAAATACCGTTTTTCATAGGCAATCGGATAAAAAATTGCATTGTCGCAAAGATAACGCTCAGCAGTGGCATAGGCCTGTGCCGCTTCCTCAGGGGTACGGTTCTCCGCAGCGTTTAGAAGGGCGTCAAACTCACTGCTCTGCAAGCCTGCGGGATTTTCGGGGGTTGTAGAGGCAAATAACTTCAAAAATTCGCCGGGCCCATCCTCTTGCGCACGCAGAGGCGCAAACGCAATTACATAGTCGCCTCGTTCCAGCCGGTCGGAAAGGGTGTCGGTATCGACCGGCTCCATGTTAAAGTAATAGCCAAGCTGTTTGTTCCAGATCTCCAGAAGGGTGCTAACCATTTGCCGGCTTTCCGGATCGTCCGGGCAAAGGATGGTCAGGTCGGACAGTATCGAACGGTTGGCCCCCAACTGTGAAAGCCCATCCTGAATCATGGAGCTTGTATTTTCCGAATAGGCCGGGCTAAACCCGCTTCCGGCCTGCGGGCGGTAGGCTTGCCCGCCCAAGGTGGTTTCGGGCGGGATGATATCCGAGGCTTCTTGATAACCTGCCGGCAAGCTCTGCATAAGGTATTCCCGGTCAATCGACTGCAGAAAGCCTTTGCGCAGGGAGAGGTTGCTGAACACGGGGGCTTGTGAAGACCCTTGCCGGGGAAGGCGCGCCTGCAGATTGAAAATAATCCCCCAGGTGGTATCTTCAAACGAAGTAATGGCAAGGCCGGCCTGCTGCGCCTCGCTCAAATAGCCGCCGGGCAGGGCGCATGCGTCTAATGTGCCGGAGGTGACGGCCTCTACCGGATTACGGTCCTCTTCTTCCCCGATGGAGAAAGAGAGAGCCAGGGGAACCGCTTCCCGTTCGCTCCGGTAGCTTTCGCTGCGGGCAAGGGAAAGCGTGTTATTATGATCCCAGGCATACCGGTTTGCCATTTCATAAGGGCCGTTGCCCAGTATGGATTCGGTTTCCAAGCCGTACTGGCCGCGCGTATATTCAAAAAAATCCTTATTGCAGGGCATTGCGGCCGGTATCGACATTAAAGCCGGGAAATCCTTATAGGGATATGCTAATTCGATGACAAGGGTCTGTCCCGAATCAGCGCGTACTCCCAGGTCTTCTACAGGCAGGGATCCGCTGTGTACGGCCTCTGCATTTTTAATGGCAAACAGGGTTTCGGCAGCCGGGGAATTGGTAGCCGGTTCCAAAGCGCGGCGCAAGCCATATACAAAATCCTCCGCTGTGACGGCCTCAGAGGGATGGGTAACCGTCTCG
>CAMMKL010000135.1 GCA_946497265.1 uncultured Clostridia bacterium
AATTATTGTAAAAATATACTCAGGCATTGGCTTAGAAAGGCAGTGCCGTTTGAGGAGGGCTCTGCCTCCTATGAAGAGCCGTTCCAGATTGACGAAACCCTGGAGAAAGTGCTCCGATTGCCGGCTAACTACAAAACTGTGCTGTACCTCTTTTATTATGAAGGGTATACCAGCGCGGAAATTTCCCGCATGTTCCATAAAAAAGACAGCACCATCCGTTCTTACTTACATAAAGGGCGAAAGTTGCTGAAATTACAGATTGAAGGTGAGGAAAGATGACCAAAAAAGAATTCACCGGTACCTTGGAGCGCCTCAGCCTCACTCCCGATCAAAAAGAGAAGCTGTTCCAACGGATGCGGGAGCAAAAAAGGCGCTGCAACAGTAAGATTGTACCTATACGGCGGTATGCCCTTACGGTTTTGGCCGTTTGCCTTCTGTTCGTTTTCCTGTTATCCCCGTTTAGGAAAGGGGAGAAGGAAATGGAAGCGGGGCAGTCCGTACCCTCGCAAACAGAATTGGCCATAGTAACAGACTATTTTGTTTTTCAGGGCAAGGTCTATCATGGGGAGCAAAAATCGGTATCCGAACAAGCCGTAGGGGAAAAGCTGGGAACCGTTGCCGAAGGGGGAGATCCAAAACTACAGGGATGTCCTGTTTACCAATATTTGCCGGTCAAAGGAGAAGCCTACCTGGTGCTGGAGCGGGACGGAAAGAAGGAATTGTATACGTTTAGGGAGTTTCTCAGCACCCGGGAATTTCAGGACGAGGATGCCGCGGAATATTTGCACGTATATGGAATCACGCAGGCTTCCGATATCTCTTCTTTGGAAATGGACAGCATGGACGGTCAGGGCGCCTTTAAAACTACAAAAGAGCCGGAAATCATAAACGAATTCTACAATCGGTTTTCTGTCCTGAAAAATGCCAGCGACGAATACTATAAAACTCTGGCTGGGTCCGATTTTGTTCCTTCCACGCCTCCTGATCAAGTAAGCAGTACCGTAGAACACTATGTAGGCCCTTATGTGGGGGAAACCGGCGACTCTTTGGAGGACGCTGCCCGCATTACCATCCGGTTTACTAACGGCTGTTCGATGGAAGCTGTCTATTATCCGAATATTTGTTTTTTGGGGTATTATCAGCTCGATGAAGAGACAGATGCCTTTTTCCGCAGCCTGTGTGCCAAGGATTGATTTTTCCAATGCGACAATATTTGACCCGTGCTGTGCATACGCCTTTGGGATTTTCTTCCCAAAGGCGCTTTTTATTTGGTTCTAACCGGCGTTACTTGTCCATATGATTGCTGTATAGAGAGGTGAGGACAAGATGATGGAACCTAATGCCGAACGCCGATTCGATACGGCGGTTTCCTGTTTAACCGAAGACATCCGATTGCGGCTGTTACGTTTTCCATCCCGCTGGAAACGGGAGGCGCAGGAAGTACGCCTGCGGGTCAATCGTCCGGTTATGGTGTACTGCAGGAATCAGTGCTTTTTTGTAACTGCACAGGGCTGCGCCTCGGAACGCCTTACCGCCGATTTGCCGGCGGTGTCTGCGCAGGAGCTGAACCAGTCGTTCCATACCATATGCGATTACTCGGTTTACAGCCATCAGGAAGAGCTCAAGCACGGCTTTGTTACGATGACGGGCGGGCATCGCGTGGGCCTGTGCGGGACCGCGGTGCTCGGGCAAGGGCGCATCTGTGGGATCCGCGATTTATCCGGATTGAATATCCGCATAGCGCGCCAAATACCAGGGGCTGCCGACGAACTTCTGTCCCGCCTTGGAGAGGAGGAGCTGTCTGGGCTTTTGCTGGCGGGAGCCCCCTCCAGCGGCAAGACAACCTTGTTGCGTGATTTGGCGCGCCAGTTGTCTTTAGGGATAGCGGGCCGAATGAAAAAAATCACTGTGGTTGACGAACGCGGGGAGCTGGCCGGTATGCGGGCGGGACAACCGCAAAACGACCTTGGACTTTGCGATGTTCTGGACGGGTACCCCAAAGGGGAAGGGATTTTGCAGGCCGTACGGGTACTCTCCCCCGATCTTATTATATGCGACGAGGTGGGCGGCATGGCGGACATTGCGGCCATTGCCCAGGGCCTGAACGCGGGGGTGGGGATCATAGCAAGCGTGCATGCAGGTACGCGCGAGGAACTCCGGCAACGCGGACAGATCCAACAACTGTTGGAAACCAGAGCGTTTCACAAGGTGATCCTGCTTTGCTCCCGGGCATCTCCCGGAAGCATTGCGGGAATCTATCCGGCGGAGGAATTTTATGCTGAAGATAACCGGTTGCATCTTGATCCTTTTGGCGGGGGCGGCGGCGGGCTATGTACAGTCCCGCAAGCTTAGTATGCGGGTCTCTTTTTTGGAGCAGTGCGTGCGCTTGGTAAGCGCACTGGAAACGGAGATACGCTACAACGCCGGCTCCATAGGCGAGTTAATCAAAAAACACATCCAAGATTCCCCTTACCATTCTTTTTTAAAGAACTGCTTGCAGAACCTGCAGCGCGGGAGCCCGTTTGAAAAAGCGTGGGGCGGTTGTGTGGAAGCCATTCCTCGCGAATATGGACTTTTGGAAGAAGACCGCGCTGCTCTGGATGAGTTTGGAAAAGGTTTGGGAGTCAGCGATACCGACGGCCAAGTTAACCACTGTAAGCTTTATTTAGGTGTGCTTAGGGACCGTCTTAAGGATGCCAAAACGGAAAAAGAAAAAAAAGGGAAGCTCTATTTTATGCTGGGAACCTCTCTCGGGGCGGGAATTGTCCTCCTGCTCTGTTAACCATAATCGGAGGAAAGAAAAATGGATATTGATTTAATTTTTAAAATAGCCGCCATCGGCATCATCGTTGCAGTTTTAAATCAGGTTTTGATCCGCTCCGGCAGAGAAGAGCAGGCAATGATGACAACCCTTGCCGGATTGATCGTGGTGCTGATGATGGTCATCCAGCAAATCGATTCTCTCTTTAAGGCCATCAAATCCATTTTTGGTCTGTAGCAATGGAAATTTTGGCTATGTGCGGGGTTGCGGTTGTGGGAGCAATCTTTGCCGTAACACTGAAAAAACACAACCCGGAATATTCCATGCTCATCAGTCTGTGCGCCGGCGTATTGATGCTGTACCTGTTGCTGACGCGGATTACGCCCGCAGTCAGCCAAATTCGAACCTTGCTGAGCGCGACCGGGCTTTCCTCCGATTATGGAGCTATCCTGTTTAAAGCTCTTGGAATCTGCTTTCTAACCCAGTTTGCCGCCGATTCCTGCCGGGACGCGGGAGAAAGCGCCCTTGCCTCCAAGGTAGAGCTGGCAGGCAGGTTGGCCATTGTGGTGCTGGCGCTTCCTTTATTGGAAGAAGTCGCAAAATTGGTGACGTCCCTGGCGGGAGGATGATATGAAAAAAAAGACGGTTACAATTTTGGGGATTCTTATCCTTCTCTTTTGTTTTCCCCTTTCGGCCCAAGCGCAGGACCAAGGGCTGGATGGCTGGGAGCAAGAATATTATGAAGACCAGATGGAGCAAAGCGGTGCCAACGACTTGCCGGAAGAGCTCCCCAACGACGCCCGTAACATTATGGAACGAATGGGAGTAAACGGTACTGATTGGGAAAGCCTTTCCGCCCTTACGCCGCAAGCCATTTTTGGACAGGTTGCAGACAGCGCCAAAACCCAGTCTTCGGAACCGCTGCAGGCGGTCGCCAAGATCCTGTCGGTTATGCTGTTATGTGCCTTAATGGAGGGGTTAAAGTTTTCGGTTGGGGACAGGCCGCTTTCCGGGGTCGTTTCTATGGTAAGCACGCTGTGCATCTGCATGGTGATTATAATGCCGGTAGTTTCCTGCATAGAAGAAGCCTCGTCCGTCATCAATGGTGCTGCGGGCTTTCTTCTCTGTTATGTTCCGGTAATGGCCGGCATCATGATCGCGGGAGGGCAGGGAATCTCCGCCGCCTCTTATCAGGTGCTTATGATGGGGGCCGGTCAGGTGATCGCCCAGATTGCTTCCCATATTTTGGTGCCGCTTTTGTCTATCTTTCTTGCGATGTCCATCACATCCGCGGTTTCACCGCGCCTGAACCTCAACGGGATCTGCGCGGCGGTAAGTAAAATTGTCAAATGGGTACTGGGGCTTTCTATGACGGTTTTTGTCAGCCTTCTTACCCTGCAAAGCCTGCTTGGCACGGCGGCCGACAGCACAGGGGGTAAGGCGGCAAAATTTTTGCTGAGCAGCTTTGTACCCGTGGTCGGCGGGGCGCTGGGGGACGCTTTGAGCACGGTCCAGAGCTGTGTTAGGCTGTTAAAATCGGGGGTAGGGGCGTTTGGTATCGTGGCGGCTGGTTGCATTTTCCTCCCTATTCTTTTAAAGTGCCTGTTTTGGCAGGCTGCCGTGCATCTGTGTGCCTGTGTAGGGGATGTGTTTTCCCTGGGGCATCTATCCTCCCTTTTGCGCGCGGCGGGCAGCGTGGTGGGCATCATGCTTCCCATCATCCTGTGTTGTATGCTGATCCTTACCGTTTCAACGGTGATCATTCTCATGGTAGGAGGCGGCGCCGCATGAACGCAGTACAAAAGTGGGCGGACGTTGTCTGTCTTGCTGCGCTTGCGGGCGCGGTAGTAGAGCTTTTGATTCCTCCGGGGAAATTAGAGCAAACAGTCCGGTTTGTTTTGGGGGCATTTCTCTTGTGCGCATTGCTTAACCCGCTGCTTACGGCTGCCAACGGAATCCGGTTGGATCTGCAGCAGAACACGGAGCTTTCCGATCAACAAAGTACAGACTTTTCTCAACAAGTGGAGGAGCAAATGGAACAAGCGATGAAAAGGCAGTTGGAAGAGCTGGTCCGTCAAACCTTGGAAGAGGGGTCGCTTTCTGCCAATGAAATTGAAATATTCATGGATACCGACGACCAAGGCCGCATACTAATTACTAGACTGACTGTCCATGTATCGCAGGAACTAACGGCAGGCAAGACAAAGCGGTTGCTGGAAGAGAAATTGGGGATACCCATAGAGATTGTGATAGACAAGGGGTGAAAGGATGCAGGAAGAAGGAAAAACAGGCGTTTTACAAAAAATTTTTTCCGGAAACGACCGTTACCGGAAGATCGTGATCATAGTCGGCTTGGCGGGCATCGCGTTGATTTTCTTTTCCGGCTTTTTCAAAACGGAAGAAAAAGCGGAAGAGATAGAGGAAATCCCGTTGCAGACGGCGGAGGAATACACACAGCAATTAGAAAACAATTTGACGGAGATCCTATCCAGTATCGAAGGGGCGGGCCCTGCCAAGGTAATGGTCACATTAGAGAATGGGACGGAAACAAAATATGCTACCGAAGAAGTACATAACAATGAAGAAACGAGGGAGGAGCAGAATGGCCAGACCACGCGCACCCAGCAGAGCAACGATTCCCAGATACAATACATTACGGTGCGGGATGCAGACGGTACGGAGCGGGCGCTTGCCCTCACAGAAATACAGCCGAAGGTAAAGGGGGTGGTGGTGGTTTGCCCCGGTGGGGAAGACCCTGTGGTGCAGCAGAGGATTATCCATGCGGTGACTACGGCTTTGAACCTTTCATCCCAACATGTATGCGTTACGAAATAATCATAAATTAACATAGGAGGAATACGATCATGGCTTTTGGAAAACGGCAATTGGTTTTGGCGGCATTGGTGGTAGCGTTGGGGGCGGCAGTATATTTAAATTGGCAATTTTCCGATCAAAACAACCTCTTGGCTACCGAAACAGTAAATTCTACGGCACAGGAAGCCGGAAAGGAACTGGGGGAAGCCCAATATGTCAATCAGAACGCAACATCAGCTCCCTCTCAAACAGAAGCGGTTTCATCTGCGGAAGGCAGCGGCAGCAAAATGAGCACGGAGGCCGAGCAGTATTTTGCGCAGGCCAGGGTATCCCGTCAGAAAGCAAGGGATGAGGCAGTGGATACGCTGAAAGGGCTAATTGCCGATGTATCACAGAGCGACGCGGCCAAAACAGAAGCGGTTTCCCAAGCTGCGGCCATTGCCAAAAACATTGAACAGGAAAACAACATTGAAAATCTTATAAAGGCAAAAGGCTTTGCAGAGTGCGTTGCTTTCCTGCAAAATGGGGAATGCAGTGTTGTCGTAA
>CAMMKL010000136.1 GCA_946497265.1 uncultured Clostridia bacterium
CATTGACTAAACGGGCTCGGCGACGTCCCTTTCCTATGTACACAAGACCGCCAACCCGCAGGGCACGCCCATCCCGCCCTGAACAAGGGGTACCAGCTGCTGCTGGAAAAGCCGATTTCCCCCTTCTTAGCAGATTGCCGGGCTATCGCTGAAACAGCCCGGGAATATAAGCGTCGGGTTGTCGTTTGTCATGTGCTGCGTTACACCCCTTTTTATCAAAAAATCAAAGAGATCATACAAAGCGGGCGTATCGGTGAGGTCATCGCCATTCAAGCCACGGAAAATGTCGCCTACTGGCATCAGGCGCACAGCTTTGTGCGTGGGAATTGGCGTAATTCGGACACCAGCAGCCCCATGATTTTACAAAAATCCTGCCACGATATGGATATCCTTCTTTGGTTGGCCGGAAAATCCTGTAAAACGGTTTCTTCTTTTGGCAGCCTTACCCATTTTCAAGAAAAAAATGCGCCCGAAGGTTCTACCGAACGCTGCACGCAGGACTGCCTGGTAAAAGAGAACTGCCCATACAACGCCGAACGCTTCTATCTGACCGAAGGTGTTCGAAAAGGGAAAACCGATTGGCCGATCAATGTGCTGTCCATGCATCCCACAGAGGTTTCCATCCGTTCTGCACTGGAACATGGCCCGTATGGACGCTGCGTTTATCGCTGCGACAACAACGTGGTAGACCATCAGGTGGTCAATTTGGAATTGGAAGATCATGCTACCATCAGCTTTACCATGTGCGCCTTTACCAGCAAAAACCAACGGTATGTAAAAGTAATGGGCACACACGGCGATATAGAAGCGGATATGAACACCAATCTCATTGAATTGGATATCTTTGGAAAACAGCATGAGTTGATTGACGTCAGCGCTTTATCGGACGATTTCAGCGGGCATGGGGGCGGCGATAACCGCATGATCCGTGACCTGATTGACCAGATACACGATGATCGCCATTCCTCCAGCGCTTTGTCCTCCATCGAGCAATCAATGGAAAGCCATTATGTCGCGCTTGCCGCGGAATATTCCCGTCTTCACGATGGGCAAAGCGTCGATCTGCAAAAATTCGTCTCCGACCGGTAAAGGGGCCGCCAAGCTCCAACACCCTAAGCCCCATCGCAACATTTTCAACTCTGCATCTAATTAAGCATTACGGCCCCGCTCCCGTTAACATGGGAGCGGGGCCGTTTGCATGCTGTTGGTTGTGTAACCGTTTAAAATCAACTACCTGCTATTGCTTTCTTTGCAGCCGCATTCGCTGGCCTGATAATGGTCAGTTTTTTTCCTTTACACCACACCGGATTCCGTTATCATTCCATTCCCTTTCTCAGTTCCTTTTCTCCGGCTTGCTTCTTTCTTTTTGAGGCAGGTTCACAATCAAAATCCCTGTGCAAACAGCAGCTAACGCCAATACAATTTTCCAATCGAAGGCCTCCCCAAGCAGTATGACTGATAACAGCACCCCAAAAACAGGCGTTAAAAAATTATAAACAGAAATTTTCCCTACGCTGTTGTTTTTGAGCAATACCGTCCAGAGGGTAAAGGCCACTGAAGACAACAAAGCCAAATATGCAAGCAGCCAGAACGCCTGAGCGGAAGGAATGATAAGTTTAGCTCCCCCCAACAAACCTACTAATACCAATATCATTCCGCCGAGCAGCAGCTGCCAGCCTGTCACCACCATGCTGTCCTCCTTGGCGGCCGCTTGTTTGCTGATAATGGAACCCACTGCGAACGACGCCGCTGCCATGATTAGGAATCCTTCACCGACCAACGTAAAACCGCCGCTAAAACCGCCGCCCAGGTTGATGAGCACCACGCCTGCAAATCCCAGCAGGCAGCCCGACCCTTTCCGCAGCGTCAGGCGGTCGTCTTTGTACACAAAATGCGCCAATAAAATGGCCATTAAGGCTGCCGTGGCGTTGATAATCGCGCTCTTCATTGCCGTAGTATGCGACAGCCCTATGTAAAAAAACAGATACTGCACCGCCGTCTGCACAAAACCAAGGGCCGCAATATCCCCTAACGCTTCCTTACGGGGCAAGGGAAAACGCCTTTGTATCGCCCAGCTTGCCACCAGCACCAACAGACCGGCCAGCGCAAACCGGGCGCCGGCAAATAATAATTTATCAAAAACTGCATCTTCCCCTATACCAAAGGCTTGGTATCCCATTTTGACAACCGGGTGTGCACTGCCCCATAGCAAGGTACTCAGCACCGCCAGCGGCAAGATTACCATTGGTTTTTGTAACAGACCTTTGTTTTCCATGCTTTCTTTGCTCCTTCTATTTTTTTGAAATCTGATGCTTGCTATAATTTTTTCTTTTTAATATACAAAAAGCAAAGTGTCAGCACAAGTGCGCAAAGAAGCATCACATACAAATAACCGAACCGCCAGGTAAGTTCCGGCATGTTTTGAAAATTCATCCCATACCAACCGGTAACCAAGGAAAGCGGCAAAAAAACCGAGGTGATTACCGTCAAAAGTTTCATGGTTTTATTCAGATTAATATCCACCTGGGATTGATACGACTCGTAGCTGCGCGCTACGTCTTCCCGCAAATTTTCAACTGTGTGCAACAGGCGTTCTACCCGCGCGGTATATCGTTGAAACGGCCTTAAAAGATCAGCGCCCAACAATCCGTTATCATTTTCTTCCATCCGTTCCGCCACATCCAAAAGCTGTTCATAATACTTCTTGTACGCCGCCAATTCACGACGCAAGGTAAGGAACCGGCCTTGACAGCCACCAATGTTCCCCTGCATGACACGATTTTCCAAATCTGCAATGATATCTTCGAAATCCATCAGCTTTTCCATGTCGTCTTTTATCAAAGCGGAAAAAAATGCATGGAGTATATGGGATTGGTTTAGCCCTTTCACAGCTCTTTCCGTATATCCGTTTAAAAACTGCTGTAGGCGCGGAAGAATATCACAAACAAATACCATATAGCCCGTAAAGATATAAATTCCCAACCTGCCGGAACCACCGCCCCGCCATGACTCCGGCAGGTTGAGCAAAATAAAGTCATATCCTTCAAAGGGTTCCAGCTTGGCAGGGCCGCGCATAGCGCATTCCTTTTTGGTAACAGGAGCAACCGGAAGCATGAGGTGATCCCATTCTATGGGCAAACAAACCAAAATGCCGGTCTTTTCTAATAAAGGGGCGCTTGGTTTCAGTTTATCATCCTGTATGCAATAACGTAACATTGCTTTCCCAACCTCCCATCAAAGCAAGGCGTTTCTATGGTACGAACCGATTTGAACGAACCGTTGCATCCAAACATTTTTTGGAAACAAGCCGTATTATCCCTTAGCATTCCCAGCCGAAACGTCTTTCCAAACTTTGTATATCTTCTTATTTTTATCGTTATTAGAACCAATTTGATTTTTAGGGGACAAAAAATGACAATTTAAGGCCATACTTCCCACAATTTGATTTACTTGTGCTATACTTAAACACGTCGAGAGGCAATGGAAACTCTCTCCTAAAGACAAACGCCTTTCGACAGTGGGTTGACATCTTTTTCCCCGCTTTTCTTCTTTTTCATTTACGGGACGCCCCCCGTAAATTTCTGAGTGCCGGGTGTGGTTTCCACTCTGGAAACCACCGGCCTCAGACCTTAAAATTGTTTACAAGTCCCAAGGAGTAATCTCTTCTTACAAACTCCCTTAAACGGAAGGAGCCTTTCCCCTAAGGTTCTTTCCAGAAAAACGGCCAACAGCCCGATTACCGGTATGTTGGCCGTTTTTCTTTTGTCCATGGACCCTCCCTGTCCCCTTAATACGATACCACGTAAGTAACATAGGCCTTATCGAAACAATATCCCAGCTTCTCCGCCAGTGCAAGCGAAGCGCGGTTAGCGGCATCCCAGCTTGGATACAGCCCCCGGCCAAGGCATTCCAAAATCAAACGCGCCGAACAGGCTTTGGCAAGCCCTTTCCGCCGGAAATCGGGATGGGTATCTACCTCGATTTCAATCCCACCCCGAAAAACGGTATACGAAGAGGCTCCGCTTACCACCCGGTTTTGATACAGCACCGCAAACCCCAAGCCCCGCTTGTTGTAATCCGCTTCATCAACAAATTGGGAGCAAAAATCAGCCGACCAGTCTTCCTCAAGCACGGTTTGATACAACCCCTTTGCAATGGGTCTGCACACGTAACCCGGGGGAAGCTGTCCGGCATATTGTTCCAATCGGCTGAAGTCAAAGCTTTTTGTCTTTTTTAAAGCGTAACGTTCCGTTTTCTTCGCCTTCCTCCCATAGGCATTCTCTATTTTCCTACACCAATCTTCATCGGGAGGAACCAGCAGGCAAAACGGGGAGTGAGTTTCTCCGGGAAGCTCTCGAATCAACGCCTCGGCGCCATCGGCTTCGCTGTTTCCTGCAAAAAAACAGAAGTCTCCGGTTATAATCCCAGCGCACAGGGGGTTCTTTGCTGTATCCGCCCAAGCGCGCCCCATTTCCCCTTGCAGGCAAGACCAAATCATAGATTCTTCCATACCCGTAAACAAGGGGGTTATCCCAGGCATTTTTTCTTGCGATATCAAAACCATGCCTGCCTCCTATGGCTTTGCTTTTCTCTTGCTGCCCTTTATGTTTCCCATAATAAATTATTATAACATCGTTCCGCCAATAGTGCAATCTGAAAAGACGTCCGTCCAAATAAACGTCGGCCGGTAGATGGTATCAAATAAAAGTGCCACTAGCTTAATGAGCACAAGCGTATCCGTACAAGAGTGCATCCCACACCAAATCATGGAGACATCTTACAACAATTTTACAGTTTTAAGACAACAACAAGGGGACTTTATGATGATATGTGCCCTATACTTTTCTAGGGATCCAGTTTACTTAGCGGGTTCCCAACCCTTATGATCGTTTCAAAAGCCGAACCATCCTCAAACAAATGAAACTGGAAGTGTATCGTATGAAGAAAACCGTTTCTCTCCTCCTACTGATTGCCTTATCCTTATTTACTTCCTGCACAATGGAAGCCGCGCCATCGTCCACGTCTCCATCAGCCCTATCCATCTCACAATCCGACTCCAGCTTCGGACCTGTGCAGATATCCGTTCCCTACCTTTCCCAAGAAGAGGTTTTACCCACCGGATGTGAAATCGTCAGCGCCATGATGCTGTTACGCTTTTACGGGCATCCCATCTCACTGGACGAAATGCTTGCCCACATTCCCAATCAAATGCTCACGCAACGAGACGGCGTGCTGTATGGGCCCCATCCGGACCAGGCTTTTGTAGGCGACCCTCGCACCCCAAACGGATACGGGTGCTATCCTCCCGTATTATGCAAAGCGCTGCAAGAGATTTTAGGGGATTCTTTCCTTGTAAAAAACACAACCGGGATCTCTTTGCAGGCGCTGACAAACCGGTATCTTTCGGCGGGCGTCCCGATCCTTCTCTGGGCGACCATCGATATGAAACCTACCGCTCCAGGTAACCGCTGGATCATCGAATCCACCGGGGAAGAATTTGTTTGGCTCAAAAATGAACACTGCCTGGTACTAACCGGTTATGACAGCGATTACTATTATCTAAATGACCCTTATAACGGAAATGGAGAAATTCAAGTCCGGAAAGAACTGTTGCAAAAGCGGTTTGATTCGATGGGAAAGCGCTCCCTAGTGGTACAAAAGCTTCCGTAATGCCTGTCATATCTCATTCCTTATCAATAGCAGTCATTCTTACAATCTAGGAGGAACCTTGTTACTAACGAATGGATTCTTCTTAATTTAACCACCTCAAAAGATGAAATCTATCGCTTTTTCTACACTCGTAAGAGCACGGATCAACAGGGGAAACGTCTGAGCATTCCTATCCTCCTTAATGCCACCGTGTATTTGCAACCAAAGAAGGGCGGTGGATCGCGTTTCCGGCGATCCGCCGCCCTATTTTAAAAAGAGGTGAAAGAGAAAAAAGCTTTATAAATACATGCGTTTCCTCACTGCCAGCCAGATACCGGGGGCCGCCAAAGCCATGACGGTCATGGCCGCAATGGGCGGGTGGTGGCCCGTGGGGGGGACTTCGT
>CAMMKL010000137.1 GCA_946497265.1 uncultured Clostridia bacterium
CTATTATACTCAAAAATAGGAGAAATACAACCTATTTTTTCAAAAAAGAAAGGAGTCGCTATGGAAGTAAAAGTACCAAAGGAAATCCGGGATTACCAGGAATCTATCTTTTTCGGCCTCTCTACTCGACAGTTTATCTGTTCCCTGTTGGCCGTGGGCGTGGCAGTTGGGTTGTATTTTGGTTTGCGCCCGCTGGTTGGCAACGAGGAAGTGGGCTGGATGTGCATCCTTGGAGCCGTACCCTTTGCAGCTTGCGGATTTTTCAAATACCATGGCATGACTGCCGAACAGGTTGCATGGGCATGGTTTAAGTCGGAATTTTTGTATCCGAAAAAGCTGGTGTTCAAATCCGACAGCCTTTACTACAAAGCCATACAGGACGCTATTGCAGAGGGAGAAAAACCACCCCGAAAAAGGAAAAAGCGCAAGCCCCAGCCACCGGCTGGGAAAGAACAGGGGGAATAAGACATGGAGCTGAACATCCACCCTATCCTCCCGGAGGAAAGGATCTGCATGGGCGGGCACAGCAACCGGGAACTCAATGAAAAAACCGGCTGCAATGGCTATCTGACAGCCAACCTCAATGCCAGCGCCCCGGAATTTGAAAGTTCGTGGCGCGACCGAACCCCAAAGCTGAATACCCCGGAATTTACCGACGATTTTAATGACATGATCGATACCCTGCGTCAAGGAATGCTAAAAAATCCGCAGGAATTGCGGACATATTGTGAGACCCACCTCACTCAGATAGTAAAAGCTATTCGAAGGGATCTTAAAATTAAGGACAAGGCATATCCACAAATCAACTTAAAAAATAACATAGATAAATAATCTTTAACCGTCATTGAAGTTCAGATGTTATCTGCATCCTATATCTAAATCTTCACTTTTATTTACGGATATCTATTTTGTAACAGTCAGACAACAGCATGGCTCTGTAGGAATACCCTACAGAGCCTGTTTTTATGCGAAAAAACAGCTTTTAAAACTCCCACTAGCTGTGTCCCGCCTTCCCATTGTCACAAGGGTATAGAATGGATAGGTTTGCGGTAATGTTTTTTCATAGCATGGGGACGTCTTGTTTACCCGCTGAAAATCAATTGATAAGTTTGAAGCTATTGTTAGTCTGGACAGATTGATTTTTTTCGCACAACATGATATGCTATTAAAAATATATTCTATTTATTTTCATAAAATATATAAAAATACAAGGGGTAAATGATGAAAGGAATAGCTCAGAAGGAATCTGCATCAATATTACGCTACTTTGAAAAAATATGCTCTATTCCGCACGGCTCAGGCAATATGAAAGCCCTGCGTGACCACTGTGTTCAGTTCGCAAAAGAAAATGGCTTACAGGTGGTCAGCGACGAAGCAGAAAATGTCGTGATTTACAAGCCGGGCACCAAAGGGTATGAAAATGCTGAACCGATTATTCTTCAGGGACATCTTGATATGGTGTGCCAAAAAGAAGAAACCTCATCGATTGACTTTACGAAAGACGGGATCGAGGCATATATAGACGGTGATTTTATAAAAGCAAAGGGTACAACCCTGGGCGCGGATAACGGCATTGCCGTATCAATGATCATGGCCATTTTGGCGAGCCGTGATTTACCGCATCCTCCAATTGAGGCTGTTTTTACAACCGATGAGGAAATCGGGATGATTGGCGCCCAAAAATTGGACGTTTCTATTTTAAAAAGCAAAAAGATGATCAATCTGGATGCGGAGGAAGCGGACATTTTAACCGTATCCTGCGCGGGAGGAAGCGACTTCCGGCTTCTCTTTCCGATTGATAAAACTGTTGTACACGGCACAAAAATATCGTTGGAGATCCTTGGCTTAAAGGGCGGACATTCCGGCGTTGATATCGATAAGGGCCGCATAAACGCCAATATCCTGGCAGGAAGAATTCTGCATTATGCGAAGAAAACGGCGGCGTTCCATATCGTGAACATCAATGGCGGTACAAAAGGAAACGCCATTCCCTTTTGCTGCAAGGCAGAACTTGTGGCGGAAGATGCGGAAAGCTTGATACATACCATAGAAGACTATTTTTCTATTGTAAAAAAGGAAATCGGAGCGAGAGAAGACAATTGCTCCATTCGCTTAACGGTGCAAGAGACCGGCGATTTTGAGGCTTTGACTCCTGCTATGCAGGACAAACTGTTATACATGCTGCTGACCACGCCCAATGGCGTTGTGGACATGAGCGTCGAAATAGACGACCTGGTCGAAACTTCATTAAACTTGGGAATTTTAATGACAGAGGCGGACAAGATTGTTTTGCAATATGCCCTAAGGAGCAATAAAGAATCCGCCCTGGCTTTCCTGGAGGACAAGCTCTCTGCTTTTGCCTCCTATAACGGTTGCCGTTTCGAAATATCCGGTCAATATGCGCCTTGGGAATTTAAAAAGGATTCACCACTCCAGGAATTATATGCAGACGCCTTCTGCGAAAAGTTTGGACGCAAACCTCAAATCGCGGCCATTCATGCTGGACTTGAATGTGCGGTGTTTGCCAAAAAAATCAAGGATTTGGATTGTATTGCGGTAGGTCCGGATATGTTTGACGTGCATACGGTACATGAAAAATTGAGCATCTCTTCCACTATGGAAATTTTTGAGCTGCTCTGTACTGTACTGGAAAGATGCAGATAAACTGTTCTGAAACACTGCGGCAGTATTCAATTTATAAAACGTGCAGAGAGGAAATAGGAGACTATGGAAAACAAAGATTTTAAGCCGTATATTCCAGCGGAAAAAATTACGCCTGAGCTTACGGTAACTTCTATCGTTATGGGCGCGCTGCTGGCCGTCATCTTTGGCGCGGCAAACGCTTATTTAGGATTGCGGGTGGGAATGACCGTTTCAGCGTCTATCCCTGCGGCGGTCATTGCTATGGGCGTTATCCGTGTCATTATGCGCAAAAACTCCATTCTAGAAAGCAATATCGTCCAGACTATTGGTTCAGCCGGCGAGTCTTTGGCGGCTGGTGCTATCTTTACCCTGCCAGCTCTGTTTTTGTGGGCGGCAGAGGGCAAAATGGATAAGCCTAGTTTATGGGAAATCACGATAATCGCTCTGATTGGCGGACTGCTCGGCGTATTTTTTATGGTCCCGCTTCGTAATGCCCTTATCGTGAAGGAACACGGCGTGCTTCCATATCCGGAGGGAACCGCCTGTGCAGAGGTACTTCTGGCAGGAGAAGAGGGTGGCGCAAAAGCTTCCACCGTTTTCGCCGGAATGGGCTTTGCAGCACTATTTAAATTTATTATCGACGGATTAAAACTGGTGGCCGGAGAAATCTCGGTCAGCGTTAAGGGATTTGCGGGCCAGATCGGTACGCAGATCTATCCGGCGGTCATGAGCGTAGGCTATATTTGCGGTCCAAGAATTTCATCGTATATGTTTGCCGGCGGTCTTTTAAGTTGGCTTGTCCTTATCCCGCTTATTGTGCTTTTCGGCGCGAATATAACCCTTTATCCCGGAACGGAGCCGATTAGCGCGATCTTTGCGGAGGGCGGAGCAGGTGCCATCTGGGAAACCTATATCCGATATATTGGCGCAGGCGCGTTGGCTGCGGGCGGCATTATCAGCTTGATAAAATCTTTGCCGCTTATCCTAAGAACTTTTAAAGGCGCGGTAAAAGGCATGTCGGGTTCCAAAGAGAATACAGAGCGGCGCACAGAGAAAGACATCTCTATAAAAGTTGTGCTTCTGTCCATTGCCGTCTTGACCCTGCTTGTATGGCTCATCCCCGCTATTCCAGTTAGTTTTATCGGTGCGGTTATTATCGTTGTATTTGGTTTCTTCTTCGCCACCGTATCCTCTCGGATGGTGGGATTGGTAGGCAGCAGCAACAACCCTGTTTCCGGCATGGCAATTGCTACCCTCTTGATTGCCACCCTCGTTTTAAAGCTTACAGGGGCAACCGGTATTACTGGTATGTGCAGCGCCATTGCCATCGGTTCGGTTATTTGTATTGTTGCCGCAATTGCTGGCGATACGTCACAAGACCTGAAAACCGGATTCCTTTTGGGTGCCACCCCTAAGAAACAGCAGATTGGTGAAATTATCGGCGTTATTGTGGCGGCTCTGGCGATCGGCGGAACGCTTTATCTTCTGGATAGTGCGTGGGGCTTTGGTACAAATGAACTGGGAGCTCCTCAAGCAACTCTGATGAAGCTGATTACAGAAGGCGTTATGGACGGAAATCTTCCGTGGGCGCTTGTGTTTATCGGTGCTTTTATTGCTGTGTTGGTTGAAGTTGTGGGCATACCGGTACTGCCCTTTGCCATTGGTGTTTATCTTCCTGTTCAGCTGAACGCCTGCATTATGGTTGGCGGTCTTGTTCGTCTGGCTTTGGATAAGCTGAAACGCAGCAAGGAAGAAAAAGAGGCAATTGTAAATGACGGTGTTCTTTTCTGCTCGGGTATGATCGCCGGTGAAGGCCTAATGGGAATTGTGCTGGCACTTTTGGCGGTATTCGGCTTGAATTCTGTGATCGACCTGTCCGGAAAATTGGCAATACCGGCCATCGTTTCTAATCTTGGCGGATTGGCGTTATTTGCTATCATCATTCTGACACTGCTGAAATTCTCCCTGTGGAAGAAGAGAAAATAAGTATGAAAAAGAAGCAAAGCGAAAATTATCTGGACAAGAAACCGTTGCGAAATGAGAAATTTTCGTGGTCGGTCGATGATGGAAAGGTAACGCTGGAAGTTGAAAATAAAGGTGTATGGAATACGCTTTTTCAAAAGATTTTGAAAAAGCCGAGGATCAGCTATATACATCTGGATGAAATGGGAAGTTTTATCTGGCCTCTTTTAGATGGTGAAAAAAGTATTCTAGAAATAGGAAAAGCTGTGGAAAATCAGTTTGGAGATAAAGCCAATCCGCTATATGAAAGATTGGCTAAATATTTTCAGATTTTAGAAAGCTATCACTTTATATACTTTAGTGAATGAAGATAGAAACACCGTGAAGGTTTTGGCGATCAACGGCAGCGCGAGAAAAAACGGAAACACGGATCTTCTGATTGGCCGTATATTTGAAAAGCTACATGCCGCCGGAATCCAAACAGAGGCAATGCAATTTGCGGGAAATACTATCCAGCCCTGCAGGGCGTGTTTTGCCTGCGGCGGCAAAGAAAACTGTGTCCATCAACAAGACGATTTCCAAAGCGTATTTGAAAAAATGAAAGCGGCTGACGGAATCCTTCTGGGCTCTCCCGTCTATTCTGCGAACATATCGGCCAATATGCAGGCCTTCTTGGAGCGGGCGGCGGTTGTGTGTGATATGAATCCCGGGCTTTTGAAACACAAGGTAGGCGCCTGTTTTGTAACCGCGCGCAGGGGCGGTGCGCTGAACGCTGTAGATGCCATGAACCACTTCTTTCTTAACCATGAAATATTTATTTCGGGGAGTACCTATTGGAACATGGTGTATGGACAGATGCCGGGCGATGTGTTAAACGACGAGGAAGGCCTTGCCACTATGGACAGCCTTGCTGAAAATATGCTCTGGCTTTTAGAAAAAATCAAGTGAGAGAAGGGCTAAAAAATAATAAGAAAATGGGTTCCGATTCTGATTTCAGGTCTGCTAATCATTGGCTGTCTAGCAGGGTGCAGTAATGAAGCTGTCAATTCTTCTGCTGAACCAGAAAGCGCGTCTTCTTCCTCCACAACAGCGCCTGCGGACATCTCGTCTTCGGAAGGCAAAAACTTCGGCGAAGAAACATCCGACCCTGTCTTCGATTTTGAAAGTAGGACGGTAACTCTGAACAGCGGCTATGAAATGCCGATTATGGGGCTTGGCACCTACAGCCTTTCTGACGAGGAATGCTATAACTCTGTCACTGCTTTGCTGGAGGCCGGCGGGCGGCTCATCGATACCGCCCATATCTATGGAAATGAAGCGGCGGTCGGACGAGCGGTACGGGACTCCGATGTCCCTAGAGAGGAAATCAGTATTCATGATGATCACCTCACTCAGATAGTAAAAGCTATTCGAAGGGATCTTAAAATTAAGGACAAGG
>CAMMKL010000138.1 GCA_946497265.1 uncultured Clostridia bacterium
CCACTTAGCTCTCTCCGCGCAGGGCGGTATTCGCTTTCCAGACAGAAGTGCGGGTAACTCCCAATTGCCGGCTGATGTCTTCCCCTGAAATAAAGCCGTCCGCCGCTTTTAACAAATCCAGGACTTTTTTTTGCATAACAATTCCTCCTGCAAGCTTTCCAATTCTTCCTATCTTTTTATTTTACTCTGCATACCGTAAAAAAGCAAAGGTAACCGAAGCATTTAAGGAACAAACGGCGATTATGCAGCCCGGATAGGGTTTCACCTGTACGTATCTCTTATAGAGTACGCCCCGACCACGTACCGTTTCTTTGTGGACAACCAGCCAAAACGTTAAAAACAAATAAGAGGCCTGCTTTATAAAAGTAAAAAAACGTAGACCCTTTACGGACTTTTTCTGTTATCGAATGGGCGGCGCTAAACCGAAAAGGGCGGCGCCTAATGAAAGATCGGAAAAACCAAACGAAGCTTTTTTATAATCCATCCATTGGATGCCAAATAGCCTTTTGTACAAAGAAAAAAGAAAGGAATCTCTTGATAATTGCCTTTGCACCCATTATAATGGAATTGTAAAAAACCAAGTATTCTGTAGTATTTCGCCATGAAACGCGGAGTACCCGGGAATCCAAACCGAAAGGAGTACCAATATGAACTATTCCCATGAAGTGGAAAAAATGTGTACTGTTGCCAAAGGACCGCATCACGGTCCCGCTCCCATCCCTGAAGAAGGCAAATGGGTAAAATCCTACGAGATTAAGGACATCTCCGGCCTTTCCCATGGCATCGGCTGGTGCGCGCCCCAGCAGGGCTGCTGCAAGCTGACGCTCAATGTCAAAGACGGTATTGTGGAAGAGGCTCTGGTGGAAACCCTGGGCTGCTCCGGCATGACGCACTCCGCCGCTATGGCCGCGGAAATCCTGCCCGGTAAAACCTTGCTGGAATGCCTGAACACCGACTTGGTATGCGACGCCATCAATGTTGCAATGCGTGAAATCTTTAAGCAACTGGCTTACGGCCGCAGCCAGACCGCATTTTCGGAAGGCGGCCTGCCGGTTGGCGCCAGTCTGGAGGATCTGGGCAAGGGGCTGCGCTCCCAGGTAGGCACCATGTTCAGCACCAAGCTCAAGGGCGTGCGTTATATGGAAATGGCCGAGGGCTATGTCCTCTCCACCGCTCTGGATGAAAACGATGAAGTGATTGGTTACAAGTTCGTCAAGCTCGGCAAGATGCTCGAAGACATCCGTCACGGCGTAGACCCCAAAGAGGCCTATGAGAAAAACATCGGCCAGTACGGCCGTTACGACGGTGCCGCCAAGTATATCGACCCGCGCGAAGAATAAGCTTAGGACCATACAAATAAGGAGGACAAAACTACAATGGCTAATGATGTAATGTTTGAAGGCAAAGAAAGAAGAATGGCCAAAATAGAAAAGTGTCTCGCCGAGTATGGCCTTGCCAGCCTCGAAGACGCTCGCGACCTTTGCCTGAGCAAAGGCGTAAACGCCGAAGCCATCGTGAAGGGCGTTCAGCCCATCGCGTTTGAAAACGCCGTCTGGGCCTATACCCTGGGCTGCGCCGTCGCTATCAAAAAGGAAGTAAAAACCGCAGCGGAAGCCGCAGAGGCCATCGGCATCGGCCTGGAAGCATTCTGCGTACCCGGCTCGGTCGCCGAACAGAGAAACGTCGGCCGCGGCCACGGCAACCTGGGCGCTATGCTGCTGCGTGACGAAACAAAGTGCTTTGCTTTCCTGGCCGGCCACGAATCCTTTGCCGCGGCAGAAGGGGCCATTGGCATTGCGCGTACCGCCAACAAGGCACGCAAAGAGCCCCTGCGCATCATCCTGAACGGCTTGGGCAAAGACGCCGCCTATATTATCTCCAGAATCAACGGCTTTACCTATGTAAAAACGGATTTCGACTTCTTCACCGGCGAGCTAAAGGTGGAGGAGGAACGTCCTTTCTCCAACGGTGAACGCGCCGCCGTTAAATGCTATGGCGCCAACGACGTTCTGGAAGGCGTCGCCATCATGAAAAAGGAAGGCGTTGACGTTTCCATTACCGGTAATTCCACCAACCCGACCCGCTTCCAGCATCTGGTCGCCGGCACCTACAAGAAGTGGGCGTTGGAAAACGGTAAGAAGTATTTCTCCGTTGCTTCCGGCGGCGGCACCGGCCGCACCCTGCATCCCGACAACATGGCCGCCGGCCCGGCTTCTTACGGCCTGACCGACTCCATGGGCCGCATGCATGGCGACGCACAGTTTGCCGGTTCCTCTTCCGTTCCGGCACACGTCGAAATGATGGGACTCATCGGTATGGGCAACAACCCCATGGTTGGCGCTACCGTTGCCTGCGCGGTTGCGGTTTACGAAGGCTTGAAATAAGTCAAAAACTAATAATAAGATTTTTAAACAGGGTTTCCGGTGCATGCGCATCGGGAACTCTGTTTTTGTGTTGGGAATAACTTGGCGCTAAAAACCATGTAACCTTTTTTGATCGAATCCGGCCCTCTGAAACCGTCGGATGAAAAGGAATCGTGAAAATCAGATCCGCCAAATCATAAAAACGTTCACCGATCCAACTCCATACCTGCGCCGGACAGGTAACACAGACGGTTTTCCGGAGATTTAACTCGTTTTGTTGCCCCCCGGCTATTGCGCTTTTTCGATAGATAAAATTCCCCCACCCTATGGCGTTTTACCATAAGGCGGGGGATTTCTCTTTTCTTAGCCGGTAACTTATAAATAAAGCGGAGGTTACACTTATAGACACTGTACAAAAGGAAGGGGGATTGCATTTTTCCCAAAATGCAGTTGAAAGAAAGGGCAGACGAAATTTCCATTTCGGCTCATACGTAAGGTGGGAGGAAAGCGACCGATGAACTGCTTCTGAGCGGGAGAACGCTATTATTTCCCACTGTATCCATTGTGCAAATTTTAAAGGGATTTCCTTTTTAAGTAAGACTCCCGCCGCTTTTGGATGTCATCATGCAACAAACAGCAAATCAAAAAAAGCAGGTACCGTAATGCAGCAAACGAGCGCGATTACTATTAGATACAGCGCCTTATATTGCCACCGTTTGATTTTACGCAACTGGAAAAGAGAAATGACAAACACGACCAACGCGATTCCCCACCAGAAAAACCAGGTGAAGTCGTTACAATAAAGCGATTGTTGGTTTTCGCCCAGACGGGAGGCTCCTTCCCCAAGGTTATTGACCAGAACCGCCTGATGAAACCAGCGGTAGGGAAAGTATAGCGCCGGAAAAAGCAGAAGCTGCCAAAACAGGCGAATCAACTTTTTCATGGGATCTCCTCTTTTCCACAAACCGGGCCTTCTCGTTTGGTCGGCTTACAATAATTTGTTCATGGTAAGGCCGGTGAGCAATTTCGGGTAAAAATAGGTGGATTTCTGGGGCATTTTTTCGCCGGCCGCCGCCACGTCGCGAATTTCTTCCACACGCGTAGGGTTGAGCAGGAAGCTGCACTGAAACGCCCCGCTGTTTACGCTGCCCAAAGCCTCCTTGCGGCTGCGGGTATAGGTCAGGCTCTTTTGATTGGCCATGTCCTCTTTGTCGATTCCCAACAGGCGTTCCAAAACCAGGGTGTGCAGCACATTCACATCCAGCTGGCGGGATACCGGGGAAAGCTTCGGCAAAAGGCTGTCCATGACCGCAACGTCCTTGAGCGTGAGCAGGGCGGCCTTTTCCCCTCCTGCATAAAATCCAAAGGCTTTTTGGCCTTGCCCATAGGCTTTATCAAGCGCGCCTTGCAGCTCGTCCAGCGGAATCCCTTCCCTGACTTCAAAATATTCCTCACATTCATGCAAGAGCCTGGATGGGGAGAACCCTTCCACCCCGCGGATCATACGATGGGTTGGGAACACCACCAGCCCCGGGTGGCTCATCGGCACGAGCATCATCATGACGTAGTCGGCGCCGCTTCCTTCCGGTACCCCCTGCTCGCGCATCGCATCGCGGTAGCGCAGAGCCGTCTCATACCGGTGATGGCCGTCGGCAATATAAAGCTTGGTATCGGCGAACCGGCGCTGGATCAAGGCCGTTTCCCCGGGATCCGAAACGGCCCACAGGCGGTGGGTCAATCCATCTTCATCGGTCATCTTGCTGAGGGGCTCGCCCGCTTTGGCTTTGGCCAGTATGTCTGCTATCCGCCCTTCCGGGTCGTTCTCCGGATACAGGGAATAAATATCGCTGAAATTGCAGCCGGTGGCCTGCATCAACTGAAACCGGTCGGCCTTTGCCTTGGAAAGCGTTTCCTCATGCGGAAGGACAACGCCTTTGCTGAATTCCTCCAAATGTACCTGGGCAATCAACCCGGATATCGAAAGGGGGCCTTCCATACCGGGAACGGTAAACTCAATTTCATACAGATAAAACGCCTCGCGTTCATCCTGACGGAGAATCCCCTCCTTCAGCCAAGCGCTGAGGATCTGGCCGGCGGCTTTGTAGGGGTCTTCCCCGTCGCGCGGCAGTTCCAGCCGGATGATGTTGTATGGGTTACGTTTTAGGTAAGCCTGCCGCTGCTCCTCGCTGATGATGTCATACGGCGGGCAGGCAAGCTCCCGGATATCGCCAGCTTTGGGGGTAAACCGCAGCGCGCAAAAGGGGCGGACAATAGCCATAAAATTTCCTCCATTAATTCTACAGTATGCGGCATGTAATTGCTGCCTTTTCTTTTATTGTACCCGCGCGCAGCCGTGCCGTCAAGGGAATCGCACGTTTTCCAAAGGACTTTCATTTGATTTATAAATTTTATATCTGAATTAAATATATAATTATATTTGTTTATATAGATTTAAGTCTTTGTTTTATTTTTGTATTTAAAGATAATATTATTCTTAAACTTTGCAACAAATCTTAAAATTCTCTTACAATTTTAATGGTTGTATTGATTTCTTTATAAAAATACTATATAATAATTTTTGTAAAAGATCCTTTCCATTTCATATTCAAAACAAAAAGAAACAGGTGAGTCCAATGAGCCGGGTAGGGCGCCTGCAACCTTCGCAGGCAAAAAAGTATAGCAATATTACTTAAGAATGCTACAATCATTATCTTGAATTGCAAAAAGGAGGAAACATCATGAAAAAAATCGTAAAACGTTTGGTATCCTTAACCTGCGTCGCCGCATTGGCGGCAACCTGCTGCGTGGGGGCGTCGGCAAAAGACTATAATAGCACGGTGGGCAATTTTCCTTGGTCTGCAAGTATTACCTTGATTAATCCGAATACTTATTTTGGCTATTTTACTGTTTCAACCAGTGGTGGATGGAGTTCTGTTTATAACAGTACCGTTGGAGTAAAAGCGAATTATAACCATGCCTCTGGTCCTAACCAGACGGACGGCTGGGTATATGCTGAAGGAAATAAGACCAGCATCACCTATGACTGTATCCATTCTCCCAGCGTTTCCAATCAAAACAGCCAACACTATGTTGCCATAAATGGGGCTTCTAACTCTGTCAGTCTATATTTATAAATTACCAGTTTAATGTGAGGTACCAGTGGCCAAATAGTCGCTGGCACCTCGCATTCTGAAAACAAGGAAGTACATTATGAAGCCAAAACAATTAAAATCCCTCCTGGCAGTGATCCTTGCCTGCCTTCTTCTCTTCTCGGCATCCTGCTCTAGGCCCGCCGGAGAGGCTAAGGATGACAGTGAATGGGCAAACCGGGACACCTGGCTGACGAGCGGTACAGCCTCGGAGCAGGGATACTATTACTTGCAGGAGAACCATTTCCTCAGCTTTTTTGATTTTGCCTCCCAAAAGAGCGTCTGCCTCTGCGACAAAACCGGCTGCACCCACCGGGACGGCGACTGCCGCGCGTATATGCTCTCCGCCACCCCCACCCGCATGTTTTTCTATAACGACTCGCTCTACTTTTTCGAAGCGAGGCAGGACGGCCTGAAGCTCACACGGCGGGACGCCGACGGCGGCAACTACGAGGAGATCCTCACCCTGATGGAGGGGAAGCAGGAGGCGGAAACCACACTGGATCTGGCCGA
>CAMMKL010000139.1 GCA_946497265.1 uncultured Clostridia bacterium
GTCGGCGCTGGTAGTCTTTACAGACTGTCCCATGCCGTCACGAAGGGTTTTGCCTTTATGGGAAACCAAACGGGTTACCATGCCGATCATGGGGACATCCGGATCCTGTGCAAGGCTGAGGCGCTCTTGCAGCTTTCTTTTGTTCTCCGCCTTGCCGGAAAGATCCGATACGCTGTAATTCGCGTAGAGCTTATTATCGGTCTCCGGATTGTAATTGTCCATATCAATACCGTTAAGAATGCCGGAAAGCTTCCAGGAACGTTCCCGCAGGATGGGATCCAGTTTGTGCGAAAACCACGGATCCATAATTTCCTGTGCATAGGTGGGGCTTACGGTTGTCACACGGTTTGCGGTCTCAATGGCGCCTTTCATCAGGTTCACACATTTATCAAATTCCAGGATCGAAGCATTCTGTTTCGGAATCCCGAGCACTTCTTCCAGAAGTTCCATGCCGTATTTGCCTTGATACTGAATGTTATGGATGGTAAAGACCGTCTTAATGCCGGCATACCAGTCGTTGTGTGAATAGAACAGGCTGTAATAGATGGGGATCAGCGCCGTCTGCCAGTCGTTGCAGTGGATAATATCGGGTTTAAAATCTATGTAGGGCAACATCTCCAAAGCGGCGCGGGAAAGGAACGCGAAGCGCTCCGCATCGTCGTAATGACCATACAGCCCTTTGCGCTTGAAATAGTATTGATTATCCAACAAATAATAGATCACACCGCCATAACGCGCCTCGAACACGCCGCAGTACTGACGACGCCACGAAACCGGAACAGAAAGGCTGGTGACAAAACGCATTTCATCTTTGAGTTCCTGCGGGATCTCATCGTAATAGGGCATAACAATGCGGCAGCCGATTAACCGCTGGCGCAAAGCCTGCGGCAGGGAACCGGCAACGTCCCCCAATCCGCCGGATGCTGCAAACGGCAGCGCTTCACTGGTACAAAATAAACATTTCACAGGCAATAAACCTCCATTTCCATTAAGAAACTGTTCCAAAACGGATCGGCTACCTTTGCGTAGCCCTCCTCCCGCTTTGGAACAGCCTGTCTTGTTTATACTATGCTTGCCTTTGAGATATAAACCGGATATGACTGGAAGCCCATCAGCGTCCTTTCGTCTTTTATCACAACGTCCTTGTCGGCAATCACATAATTTAAGTTACAGTTGTTGCCCACCACGCTGTCCTGCATGATAACACAATTGGACACCTTCGCTCCTTTGGAGATATGTACGCCGCGGAACAGGACGCAGTTCTCCACCTCGCCTTCGATGACGCAGCCGCTTGCGATCAGGGAATTCTTCACACTGGAACCCAAGCCGTATTTGGCCGGCATGTCGTCGCGCACTTTTGTATATATCGGGCGGTCACTGTTAAACAGTTCCTCCCGTACTTCGGGGCGCATTAAGGCCATATTGGCCTCAAAGTAACGATTCATAGAGGTAATGACCTCTGCAAACCCGGTAAACTCATAGGCATACATCCTTAGCTTGCCGACGTTCGCCTGATAGATATCGCGCTTAAAATTGCTCTTGTTGCGGCTGGTACATTCGCCGATCAGGCGAAGCAGCAGCTCTCTTCTGATAATCGCCTTGTCAAACGCAAAGCTATACTCACCCGGCGCTATCGGCCCTACAATAATATCCTTAATCCGGCCGTCCGGCTCCAAAGAAAGTACCATGGGTTCCACCATTTTTTCAGGAATTTGGCCGCGCTTATAGATGATAGTAATATCGGCGTTGTTTTTAACGTGGCTTTCCACAACCTTCTGATAGTCGATGTTGCAGACGATGTCGGAATCGGAAAGCAGAACGTATTCCTCTTTGGAATGTGTCAGGAAATCACTGATGGAATTCAGAGTCTCCAGACGATTGGAAAACTCGCCCGAGCTGTTTCCAAAAGGCGGCAGGATAAAAAGGCCGTCGCGCCTCCTGGAAAGATCCCACGCTTTACCGGAACCCAAATGATCCATCAAGGACTGATAATTGGTTTTGGTAATGATGCCAACCTTATTGATACCGGAATTCACCATGTTCGAAAGGGTAAAGTCGATTAGCCGGTATCTGCCGCCGAAGGGCACCGAACCCATCGTGCGTTTGTCCGTCAGCTCCCGGATCAACTCTTCGTGCATATTGGAGAAAATTACTCCCATTACATTATTGCCGCGCATCGTCTGTCACCTCCGGAATATCTTTGCTCACCATTTCTTTGGGCTTCACTACCGCGCCGGCGCCAACGGTAAGGTTGTCGCCCACAACGGCAATGCCCCATTCGTCTTTGTTTTCTATTTCTTCTGGCCTGGCGCCTATGACGGCGTTCTTCCCGATAACCGTATTTTCCGAAACGATGGCGTATTGCACCACTGCGCCTTCTTCAATACGCGCGCCGGGCATGATGATGGAATCCTTTACTACAGCGCCCGGAGCGATGTAGACGCCGGCAAAAAGAACGGCAAAATCGATATCGCCATATACGTTGCAACCGTCCGCCACCAGGGAATTCTGCACCCGCGCGTTTTCGCCGATATACTGCGGCGGCATAACCGGGGTGCGGGAATAAATCTTCCAATTCTCGTCGCTCAAATCCAGGGTAACTTTGGGGTCAAGCAAATCCATATTGGATTCCCACAGGCTATCGATGGTTCCTACGTCTTTCCAATAGCCCTCAAACTGGTAGGCGAACATCTTTTCTCCTGCATTGAGCATAGTGGGAAGTACATTTTTACCGAAATCATTGGAAGAAGAAGGGTCTTCCTGATCCATAATTAAGTATTTGCGCAGCTTTTCCCAGCTGAACACATAAATGCCCATCGAAGCCTTTGTGCTCTTGGGAACCTTGGGCTTCTCATCAAATTCGTAGATAGAGCCGTCGGGGTTGGTATTCAGAATCCCAAAGCGGGAAGCCTCCTCCAGCGGTACGTCGATCACTGCGATGGTACAGTCGGCGCCCTTTTCTTTGTGATAGGCTACCATCTTGGAATAATCCATCTTATAGATATGATCGCCGGATAGGATCACCACATAATCCGGATTAAACCGCTCGATGTAATTCATATTTTGATAGATGGCGTTTGCAGTTCCGGCGTACCAGTCGGCTCCGCCGCTGCGCTGATAAGGCGAAAGCACCTGGACGCCGCTGTTCATACTGTCCAGATCCCAGGGTTGGCCGCTTCCGATATATTCATTCAGAACCAACGGTTGGTATTGGGTCAAAACGCCAACCGCCTCAATACCAGAATTCGCACAATTGGAAAGTGGGAAGTCGATGATACGGTATTTTCCACCGTAAGGAACCGCTGGTTTTGCCAGCTTTGTTGTTAAAACGCCCAATCTGCTTCCTTGGCCGCCTGCCAAAAGCATGGCGACGACTTCTTGTTTCGGAAACATCTTCATTCCTCCTCTACAAGGCTTTACTTTATTTTTTGTCCGTTTGCCCGGACTTTGGGGTACTGGTTTTACGAGTAGAGCGCTTTGTTGTACGGGTAGCCTTTACCGGTTTGGCCGGCTTTGCCTGCCTGGCTTCTTTGACTCCGATTTTCGCCGCAGCGGTGGGTTCTTTGGAATCCACCGCCCGTTTGGATTTTTTACGGACACACTTAAGGTAGATCACCGACATGGGGGGCAAGGTAAGCACTACAGATTGGTCATAGCCATGCATCGGCTCGCATTCCGTCTTGATGGAATTACCATTTGTTACCCCGCAGCCTCCAAACTCCACGTCTTCTGAATTAAAGATTTCCGCATAAGTGCCTTCCGCGGGGATGCCGATCCGGTAATTGTCCCTTTGCACCGGCTGGAAATTGCATACGGCGATAATTTCTCTGCCATTTCGATCAATGCGCCGGAAACTGATTACACTCTGCTGGTAATCATCATTGGAAATCCACGAAAATCCTTCCCAAGAGAAATCAATTTCCCACATGGGGCGGTTTTCCAGATAAAAATGGTTAATAGCCTTAAAGAATTTATGCATTTGCTGATGCGCCGGATATTTCAGGAGTCCCCAATCCAATTCCCCTTGAAAATCCCATTCCTTAAATTGGCCGAATTCGGTCCCCATAAAGATCAGTTTTTTGCCTGGGTGTGCCATCATATAAGACAAGAAAGCGCGCAGGCCGGCAAATTTCTGCTCGTTGGTACCAGGCATTTTGTTAATCAAGGAACCTTTTCCATGAACCACCTCGTCGTGAGAGATGGGCAAGACAAAATTTTCTGAGAATGCATAGAAGAAAGAAAAGGTTAGGTTGTCATGATTAAAGGGGCGGTAAATGGGATCGAGCGACATATAGTGCAGCATGTCGTTCATCCAGCCCATATTCCATTTGTAATTAAAGCCAAGGCCTCCCATATAGGTGGGCTTGGAAACCATCGGCCAAGAGGTGGATTCCTCTGCGATCATCATCACGTCAGGGAACATGCCGAAAGCCGCTTCATTGAGCCTTTGCAAAAAGGCAACCGCCTCCAGGTTTTCTTTTCCGCCGTAAATATTGGGCGTCCACTCCCCGTCGCGCCGGCTATAGTCTAGATACAGCATACTCGCGACCGCGTCGGCACGGATTCCATCGATATGGTATTTTTCCAGCCAAAAAATCGCGCTGGAAATCAAAAAGCTGATCACTTCGCTGCGGCCATAGTCGAACACCAGCGTGCCCCAATCCTTGTGTTCGCCTTTGCGCGGATCCGCGTATTCATAGCAGGGAGCGCCGTCAAATCTGGCTAAACCATGCGCGTCGCGTGGAAAGTGCGCCGGCACCCAGTCCATAATGACGCCGATCTCCTCCTGATGGCAGCGGTCGATAAATCGCATAAAATCCTTGGGTTCCCCATAGCGGGAGGTCGGCGCGAAATATCCGGTCACCTGATATCCCCAGGAACCGTCAAACGGATACTCCGTCATCGGCATCAGTTCAATGTGGGTATAACCCATCTCCTTTATGTAAGGGATCAGTTCATCCGCAAACTTTTCATAGGAAAAATGATTGCCGTCGGAAAACTTGCGCCAAGACCCCGCATGCACCTCGTAAATATTAACAGGAGCGTTATAGTGGGATTTTTCTTCTTTCCGATTTTTTTCCTTTTTCTTAAACCAGGCGGCATCGTTCCATTCATAGCCTTCCAAATCATAGAACTTGCTGCCATTGGCCGGGCGGGTCTCACAATGAAAAGCATAAGGGTCCGATTTTAGGATGATCTCTTTTTGCTCCGTCTCTATGCTGTACTTGTAAACATCGTATTGGCGGATGGTATTTGCAAGAAAGAGTTCCCACACCCCTTCTTTGTCCATTTGCTTCATAGGGTGGGTATTGCGATCCCACTGATTAAAATCCCCAACGACCGAAACCGAACGCGCATGGGGCGCCCAAACTCGGAAAACCACCCCGTTTTCTCCATTTTCCGTGGTATGATGGGAACCCAGGAACTCGTAGGCTTTCACATTTTCGCCCCGATGAAAGAGACGAAGGCTATCCTGCACCGCGGCACTAAACTCCTGCATTTGTTACATCTCCTTACCTCATGCTTTTATTACCATTATAATAACAAGTTAAGAATCAAATTTCAAGTGTTTTTGGTTGTTTTCTTAAAAGCCTACCATAAAAACATATAATTATTTAGATGTATTGTACATCGACTTTTCTCTGTTTCATATGAAAGGCTTTTTCCCGGCACATATGTGATTCATTTTAGCAGATTTCCCTTGTCGAAACTCGCCCTTATTGGTTTGAACTTTTCAATCCCCTCCTGTTTCATACGACTTCCTTCTATGGGAACCGTCCCTTCTTCTGTCCTACGATCCTATAATCAACACAGGCTTTTCCTTTTTTAAGCACCCACTTCGTTTCAATGTTTTCCTGCATGCTGTGAAAATAAAAAGGCAAAGTATGTCCAATGTTACACTTTGGTTTTCTGAAACTACAGCGTTTTTTGCGGCGCTATGGTACCTCCGAAAAAACCATAGAAAAGGCCGGCCTGATGGGTGCCTCACGCCCGCCTTTTTCATTACAAGGTTGGTGTTATCCCT
>CAMMKL010000140.1 GCA_946497265.1 uncultured Clostridia bacterium
AGGGGAAGACATCAGCCGGCAATTGGGAGTTACCCGCACTTCTGTCTGGAAAGCCATTACCGCCCTGCGCAAAGAGGGCTATGTGGTGGAATCGGTGACCAACCGGGGCTATTGCCTGCGCGAAGTGCCGGACCTACTCAATGTCGCTCAGATTACCGAAGGGCTTAAAACCTCCGTGTTGGGGCGCACGGTGGTCGCCCTGCCGGTGGTGGATTCCACAAATAACGAGGCAAAACGCCAGGCGGTAAAGGGGGCCGCGCACGGTACGCTTTTTGTTACCGAGCAGCAGACCGGCGGCAAAGGACGGCTTGGCCGTTCCTGGGAATCGCCGTCCAGGCAGGGTATCTGTATGAGCCTGTTGCTGCGGCCACAGATTTCCCCCTATGAAGTTACTCGGATCACCTTACTGGCCGGGCTTGCAGTGTGCCGTGCCATTCGCGCCCTCACTCCTTGCCCCGCCATGATCAAATGGCCGAATGATGTTATTATTGGCAGAAAAAAAGTATGCGGCATCCTCACTGAAATGGCCGCCGAAACGGAACGGGTCCATTATGTGGTGACAGGGATCGGCATCAACGTAAATACCCCTTCTTTTCCGGAACAACTGCACCAAAAGGCAACCTCTCTTTATCTGGAAACCGGAAATCTATATTTCCGTGCCGCCCTGTTGCAGCAAATCCTTTATGAATTTGAACTTTGTTACGATGCTTACCTGACCGACGCGACCGCCGACCTGCTCACCCCTTATAAGGAACTATGCGCAACCTTGGGAAGAAAGATTGGATTTACACGCAATGGAAAAATGTTGATTGCTACAGCGGTGGACATTTCCCACCGGGGAGGGCTGCTGGTAAAACTGGAGAACGGCAAAAAACTGGAAATCCATTCTGGGGAAGTAACCGTACAGGGAATTTATTAAAAACATACGCAAGGGCGCAGGGCCTCAAAAAATAATTGACAGACTTCAGCCGGTATGCTATAGTATAGACACACCAATGACGGGGAAGTTACACCGTTAGCGCACTCACAGAGAGCTGTGTATCGCTGGGAGCACGGCAGGAAGCGGAACGGCAAATGGGCCCCGGAGGGCGAGGGGAACGGGCGGCTTTCAGCCTCAGTATCTTGGACGTAGGCCTGCGTTAAGGGCAAGAGATGTGTTGGCATCTCATGAGTGGGCGTGATAATACGCCAAACAAGGTGGCACCGCAGAGAGCTTTTACAGCGTCTGTCCTTGGAAGAAATTCTGAGGATCGGCGCTTTTTTTATTTCTTTGAACAAATAAGGAGGTGGTCGGTGTGAAAGCCAAGGCGTTTGCACGGATGTGGAGCCCATTTTCATACCGGATTCCCAAACATTTCTATTAAACAAATTATTCTTTTAAATAGAGGAGTGTATCTATCATGAAAAAATTACTTTCTGTTTGCCTGTCCGCCCTGCTCGCCGTCACCGCTTTGGCCGGCTGCGCCGCCCCTTCCGGCAGCGATATGGTGAAAATAGGCGTCGTCCAATATATGGACCACCCGTCTTTGGATACCATCCGCGATTCGTTCAAAGCAAAGCTCACCGAGCTGGGCTATCAGGATGGCGTGAACTGCTCAGTGGAATATAAATCCGCAGGCGGCGACGCCACCACCCAGAACTCC
This sequence comes from uncultured Clostridia bacterium, assembly GCA_946497265.1. GTDB lineage: Bacteria > Bacillota > Clostridia > Oscillospirales > Acutalibacteraceae > CAMMKL01. The sequence continues at coordinate 1,644 of CAMMKL010000140.1, forward strand.
ATTGTGCAAACCTTTGCCGGCGATCAGAAAGATGTTATCGTTGCCATTGCCACCCCTACCGCGCAGGCGGCGGCCTCCGTTAGCGATAAAATCCCGGTGGTGTTTTCCGCCGTTTCCGATCCCGTAGGCGCCGGCCTTGTGCAATCCCTGGAAAAGCCGGAAGGGAACATTACGGGCACTTCGGATGAAATTCAGGTGGAAAAAATCCTTACCCTTGCGCTGGAATACAACCCCAACCTGAAAAAGCTTGGTTTTATTTACAACACAAGCGAGGCAAATTCCATTACCAACCTAAATAAGGCCAAGGCTTTTTGCGAAGATAATGGTATCGAGCTGATCGAAAGCGCCGTGACCAACACCAATGAGGTACAGCAGGCCGCCCAAGTACTTGCTTCCAAGGTAGAAGCCATCTTCGCCCCCAACGACAATACCGTGGCCAGCGCCATGCCGGTGCTCGCAAACGCTGCCATACAGGCAAAGATCCCGGTCTATTGCGGCGCAGATTCCATGGTAAACGACGGCGGCTTCGCTACCATCGGCATTAACTACGAAAGCCTAGGCCAGGAAACCGCGGTGATGGTGGATCAGATTCTCAAAGGGACCAAGCCCGCCGATATTCCGGTTAAAGTCTTTAAAACCGATCTGCAAACCATAGTCAACGAAGAGACCGCCAAGGCCATCGGCATTGAAGTGAAAGAATAATTGCCGTTGGCACGGCTCTGCGGACAGCTTCAATTTTTTCCATACAGGGCGGGGCACTTCCCGCCTTTGTACCATGATCCGCAACAAGGGAAATAAAGGAGAGGGTAACATGGCAATGACTACGATTATGGGCGCGCTTGAGCTGGGGCTCATCCTCGCCCTGATGTCGGTTGGAATGTTTATTTCCTTCCGTATTTTAAACATCCCCGACCTCACGGTCGATGGAAGCTTTACGCTCGGCAGCGCGTTTGCCGCTACCTTTGCCGTACAGGGGCAGTCCGGTACCGGCGTTTTGCTGGCCGTCGTTGCCGGCGCGCTGGCTGGTGCGGTGACCGGCTTGTTGCAGACCAAATTGAAAATACAGCCGATCCTGTCCGGTATCCTGACCATGACCGCCCTTTATTCGGTCAATCTTTGGGTTATGGGCAATAAGCCGAACCTCTCTTTCTTTGGAAAAGATACCTTGTTTACTCCGTTTGAACGTTTTTTGCCGGAGCTGGCCGCTAAAATAGTGCCTATCCTCCTGCTGCTTGCGATCGTTACCATACTCATCCGCCTTTTTCTGGGCACGCAGTTGGGCCTTTCCCTGCGTGCAACCGGCGATAACGAGGATATGGTACGCGCTTCCTCGATCAATTCCGATGCAATGAAAATCCTGGGCCTTTCCCTGTCAAACGCAATTGTTTCCCTGGCGGGTGCGGTCATGGCGCAATACCAGGTCTACGCCGACATCAGCGGAGGGATTGGCATGATGGTCATTGGCCTAGCTTCTATTATTGTGGGGCAGGCGCTGCTTGGGCAAAAGGGCGGCGTAACGCGCGGTTTTGTGGCGGCAATAACCGGCGCAGTAGTCTACCGCTTCATCCTGACTTTTGCCTTGCAAAGCGGTATGGCCTCCAATGACCTAAAGATCCTCTCTGCCGCTTTGGTCGTTATCGCCATCTCAATCCCGGAAGTAAAAAAATTCATTCAGAAAAGGAGGGCGCGCCGCCATGCTTGAGCTGCAAAATGTAAACATTACCTTTTATAAAAACACGGTAAACGAACGCCGCGCCCTACAAAATGTCAGCCTACGTTTGGAACAGGGGGATTTTGCCACCGTTATCGGTTCGAACGGAGCGGGAAAATCCACTCTGATGAACGCTATTTCCGGCTTTTACGACATCGACAGCGGGCGTATCCTGCTCGATGGGGAAGACATCAGCTACCAAAAGGAATACAAACGCGCGCGTAAGATCGGCCGCCTTTTCCAAGACCCTCTAAAGGGCACGGCGCCGAATATGACGATTGAGGAAAACCTGGGCCTTGCCTATACGCGCGGCGCGCGGCGCGGCATCACCAGCGGCATTAAAAAACGGGACCACGGCTTCTTTGTAGAAAAGCTGAAAACTCTGGACCTTGGCCTGGAGGATCGTCTTAAAACGCCGGTAAAGCTGCTTTCCGGCGGGCAGCGGCAAGCCCTTACCCTTTTGATGGCGACAATCGTTACCCCTCGCTTGCTTTTGCTGGACGAACACACTGCGGCGCTTGACCCCAAGACCGCAGGAAAAGTACTTGCTATCACAGAAGAAATTGTGAGTAAGAACCACATTACCACCATGATGATTACCCATAATATTCAGGATGCCCTCACCTATGGGAACAAAACCATCGTCATGAGCGGCGGTAGGATTGTGCTGGAGCTTTCCGGCCAGGAGCGGAAAACCATGACCATGGAACGCCTGCTGGAGCTTTATTCGTCCACCGCGAACGATACCTTCAGCGATAAGATGATATTGTAAAGGGAAGCCGGAAATGAATACAAGGGGGAAACGACATGAACAATGAAGTCACTTTGGGCAATATCATGGTGGATTGTGAGGATGAAAAGAAGCTGCAAAGGTTTTATGCCGATTTGTTGGGCTGGGAAAGGTGCGAGCTGTTTGACAGGCCGGCGGTACGGAGCAGCAGCGGTATTGTTTTTCTATTTATTCAGGAGCCGGGCTATGTCCGCCCTGTATGGCCGGAAGAAACGGGCAGGCAGCAAAAACAGATGCATTTTGATTTTCAGGTGGAAGATATTCAGGAAATGGCCGATAAGGCGGAACGTTTGGGTGCTGTCAAAGCGAAAGCCCAATTTGGGGGAAATGACTTTGTTACGATGATCGATCCCTCTGGGCATCCGTTTTGTTTGTGCCGGAAATCATAAAGTAATATGGGGGTTACATATCGTGACCCTCATTTTTTGTTTGTTGCTATTTTTTGTGTCCTATTTGCTTAATCGGATCAAACTGTTTTGGCCGGATATTGGTTACAATAGTACTATAAGAAGCTGAGCTGCTCGAATTTAATAGAATCGACTTGTCCTTGTTGCCTTTGAGCGATTGGGGCAAGGCTTTTTTGCAAGGATAATCTTTACAAAAATAGATTACAATTCGGTTTCCCTTGACAAACGAGAACACAGAGTATAGAATTTAATTATATAAATTTTAAAATTAATAGAATTAAATTCTATTATTCGGAGGTTCGCATGGAAAAGTCTATACTTGCGATTTTGAAAAGCAAGTATCCGGCTCTGTCGGAAAAAGAAAAGAAAGTAGCGGCTTACCTGCTGACGCAACCTGACCAGGTTCCTGAAATGACGATAGGAGAGTTATCGATTGTTACGGGGTTGGCTCCTTCTGGAATTGTGCGGTTATGTAAAAATTTAGGATTTTCGGGATTCGCAGAAGTAAAACGGAACCTTCTAAAAATTCCTTTTACCATTATACCGAAGATAGCGCCTTCGGACGACGTTGGGGAAATGGTTCAGAAAGTATTTGAATCTGGTATCCGCAGCCTAGAGGATACGTTATCCATGATGGATATGTCGCTTATGCGTACGGCGGCGGATCTGTTGTATCGGGCCAATAGCATCCACTTCTTCGGCGTGGGAACCTCTGCTACCATTGCCCAGGACGCATATTACCGTTTTATGCGCATTGGGTTCCCTGCACACAGCGAGGTAGACAGCCATATTATGCAAATCGCTGCGGCTGAGATGCAGCAAGGCGATGCCGCCGTGGCGATTTCCCATTGTGGCGCTACCATGGATACATTGGATGCACTGCGCACGGCAAAAGAACACGGCGCCGCTACCATTGCCATTACCAGCGCCCAGGATTCTCCCATCGCTGCATTAGCCGACGTAACCCTCGTTGTATATTCTGATGAAGTCCACTATCCTATAGAAGCGGTATCTGCCCGGATTGCCCATATTGCCGTGCTGGACGCGCTCTGCGTGATCCTTTCTATGCGCGATCCGGAGCGTACCTCATTGCATATTCGGCAGATGAATATGTTATTTAAAAAGAAACGGGTACAGAAGAAGTGGGGGCGGTTGTAATGTTGGCGGCCTCTCAAACAAATAGGGAATCCCCATCTAACCAGCGCCGCGCCGCCCGGGTTCTTTTTCTCTGTTTTGTTGCCTACTCTTTTGTATATACCGGCAGGCTGAACCTATCTGTGGCCTCTCCGTTGCTGCAAACCAGCGGAATACTTACTACAGATCAAATCGGTTTGCTGGGAAGTATTTTTTTTATTGTTTATGCAGCCGGTAGAATCGTCAATGGGGGGCTCGGCGATACCATTTCCCCCAAACCGTTTTTGACAGCTGGACTGGCTCTGTCAGCATTGTGTAATTTGGGCATGT